>JBFWSI010000196.1:0-7049 GCA_050248455.1 Gammaproteobacteria bacterium
CCACAGCCTGAACCCGCCGCAGAACCTGGAGAACTGCGCGGCCTACGGCACGAACAAAAAGCCGGAGGGCCTGCTGCAGAAATACGGCCTCGACGGCCAGATGCAGTTCGCGCTGGTCACGGGCAGCAAGGCCGACAATCTCTCTGGCGGCCGCCTGAAGAAACGCATGACGACCTTGAATGACGAAGTCAACACTGACGACGGCACCTTCAAGAAGCTGCTGGCCTCGACCCCGGGCATCATCAAATCGCTGAATGCAATCCGCATCTTCGGCTACGGCTACGACGACGGCACTTACCTGTCCGGCGGCGACGGCGGCAGCGAGAACTGCAACTTCCAGCTCACCGAAATCACGACCGAGGGCAAGTGCGCGAGTTGGGGCAACCCGATGTCGGAAATCTACCTGGAGGCGCTGCGCTACTTCGGCTCGACGACGCGCTCGCCGACAGAGGCATTCAACGGCGTCGCGGACACCGACTACATTCCCGGCTTCGCCGACGACACCGACTGGGACGAGCCCGTCACCGAGGACAATTCCTGCGCGTCGCTGAATACCATCATCTTCAATGCGAGCGTCAGCTCCTACGACGATGATCAGACCGGTCAACCAATTCTGGATTTCACGACCTCGTCGGCAGCGGCGCTGACCAAGGCTATCGGCGCAGCGAACGGCGAGAACCTCGAGGGCAAGAATTTCTTCGTCGGCCGCAGCGGCGCGGCGAACAACGAGTTCTGCACTTCGAAGACCATCAACGGCACCAACGGCCTCGGGGACGTGTACGGCCTGTGTCCCGAGGCGCCGACGGTGCGCGGCTCCTACCACATGGCGGGCCTCGCGCACTATGCGCATACCGAAGACCTGATGCCCAGCCTGCCGGAGAAGCAGACCGTCAAGACTTTCGCCGTGTCGCTCGCGACCGGCGCGCCGATCATCGACATCCCAGTCGGTAGCGGCAGGACGGTCAAGATCCTGCCCGCCTACCGCCTGCGCAAGGGCGGCAACAACTCGAACGAGGCGCTCAACAATCCGGCGAACGACGGCGGCGGCGCGCTGGTCGACTTCAAGATCGTGCGCCCGCACACCGAGGTCAGCGCGACCAACAACGCGGTCGCGCAGGCCGGTACCGGTGTATTCAGCGGCCTGTTCTACGTGAACTGGGAAGACTCCGAGCAGGGCGGCGACTACGACCAGGATATGTGGGGCATGATCGAGTACCGGCTCGACACCAACGCCGCCGACAACCAGCTCAGGATTACGACCACCGCAGTCACCGAGTCGACCAATATCGCGCAGCTCTTCGGTTTCATCACCAGCGGCACCACCAAGGACGGTTTTCACGCCTATTCCGGTATCGAGGGTGCAAACTACACCGACCCGACCGGCATCCTCGGCTGCACCAACTGCCGCCCACTCACCGGTGACGGCGGCTCGACGGGCCAGTTCGGCGCCCAGTCCGCCACGTTCACGATCAATGCGACCGGCTCGGCGGAGCTGCTCGAATCACCGCTCTACTACGCCGCGAAATGGGGCGGTTTCGACGACTCGAACGACAACAAGCGTCCGGACGTTGCCTCCGAGTGGGACGCGAACGGCGACACCGTGCCGGACACCTTCTTCTTCGTGACCGACCCGGGCGATCTCGAGTCTTCGCTGCGCAACATCTTTGACACCATCCTCCAGCGTGTATCTTCCGGTACGGCGGCAGCGGTCGTCGCCAACGAGCAGCAGGGCAACGGCGCCCTGTTCCAGGCACTGTACGACCCGGAGAAGAGCGACGGCGAAGGCAATTCGGCGCGCTGGATCGGCACACTGCACGCGCTGTTCATCGACAAGTTCGGCCTCATTCGCGAAGACGGCGACCAGGACGGCCAGATCGATGATTTCGCGACCGACCAGGTCGTGAAGCTGGAGTTCAACGATGACGTGCCGCCGAGCGAACGACGAACCAAGGTCGTGCGTTACACGCCCGTAGCCGATGATCCCGACACACCGGAGCCCGAAGGGCCTGATCCCGTGCACCCGGATCCCGGTGATTCCGATCAGTTCACGGCCTCCTCTGGAGTGGACATCTTCGGTCCGAACGGCCTGAAGACTGTCTGGAATGCGCGTGAACAGCTGTCCGAGCTCGACGAGGCCACGATCACCACGCAGCGCGGCTACGACGATCCGGCCGACGAGGGTCGCTACATCCTGACCTGGATGGACGGGGACTTCGACAACATCGTCGACAGCACCGAGGTCAAGGATTTCGTCGAGAACAGCGTCACCGACAGCAATTTCTGGTGGCTCGATACCGAGACGCGCAACGAAGGGCGCAAGCTCGTCGACTGGGTGCGCGGCAAGCAGACCGGGCTCAGTCAGTTCCGCAAGCGCAGTGTCGATTACGACGGCAGTGGTGAAGACGGCGGCCCGCGCGGCGTCGAGATCATGCGCCTCGGCGACATCATCCATTCGACGCCGGTGTCGGTCGGCGCACCCAGCGCCGCCTTCGACCAGTTTGCGCTCGACACTTCCTATGCCGAGTTCCGCACGCAGTACCAGAACCGCCGGCAGGTGGTCTACGTCGGCGCCAACGACGGCATGATTCACGCGTTCAACGCCGGCTTCTTCAACGCAGACCAGCTGAAGTTCGAACTGGCGCTGGAGGACTCCGGCGCCGTCGAGCATCCGCTGGGCTCCGAGCTGTGGGCCTACGTGCCGAAGAACCTGCTGCCGCACCTGCAGTGGGTGGCGCGGCAGGACTATTCGCACGTCTCCTACATGGATCTACCCATCCGCGTGTTCGACGTAAGAATCTTCACTCCCGACGACACGCACCCGAACGGCTGGGGCACCATCCTCGTTGCGGGCATGCGCTTCGGCGGCGGCAATGACAATACCGGCATCGAGGTCGACGTCGACGCCGACGGCGATGCAAGCGACGACATCAAGACCAAATCGGCCTATGTCATCATGGATGTAACCGATCCCGAGCAGCCGCCCAAGGTGCTGGCCGAGATTTCGCCGCCGAACGCGCAGTTCACGACCTCGGTGCCACAGGTCGTCGGTTTCGGCACGCCGGAAGGCAAGACAGGCCCGAACAAGTGGTACCTCGTCTTCGGCACCGGGCCGAGCAACCTCGCGTCGGCGGTCTACGAGTCGCACGGCGATCCGCTGCAGAATGCCAATGTCTACGTCTACGATCTGTCGCTGATGCTCTCGGCCTCGGACGAGGACGAGGCCAACGGGCTCGTCCATACGTTCACGATCCCCGACGAGGACGTGTTCGTCGGCGACATCGCGAGCACGGATTTCAACATCGACATGCGCGACGAGGCGCTCTACTTCGGCACCGTCGGCGCGCCCGTTACCGGTGATACCGATCCCGAGAGCGTGAACCAAGGCAGCCTGTATCGCATCCTGACGAACGGCAATGCGTTGAATCCGAGCTCGTGGGACGCTCCGACTCGCGTGCTCGAAGATCTGAACCGTCCATTCGTGACACAGCCGGCCGTCACCATCGATCGCAAGTTCCGGCGTTGGGTCGTGGCCGCGAGCGGTCGGCTGTTTACCAACGACGACAAGCTCACCGAAAACCAGCAGAGCGCTTACGGTATCATCGATACCGCATTCAGCGGGGAAGATGCGCCGACCGAAGTAAGCGATCTCGTGGATGTATCGACGGCAAGGGTTTTCGCCAACGACGTCGTCCAGGGCGTAACGCTATCCGGCAGCGCCGACACCGACGGCAACGACACGATCAGCACCAAGGAGCTGCGCGAGGCCGTTGCGGCCGCCGGCGGCTGGCGCAAGGACTTCGCGACACAGGGCATCGTGCCGGCTGACGTCGATCCGGAAGACCCGCCGGTGAACGACAGCTCGGTCAAGCCGGCCGAGCGTGCTGCAAGCCGCATCTCGCTGTTCGGTGGCGTCCTGTTCAGCTCGCTGTTCACGCCCAGCACGGATCTTTGCGGCGCCGATGGCAGCAGCCGCCTGCTCGGTGTCGATTTCAGCACTGGGGTCCCGCTCGCGCGCAGCATCTTCCCGTGCGCCGACTGCGACGATCCGACCGTGGAAACTCCGCCGCAGATCGACGAAAGCTTCGACCAGGGCGGCGGCTTCTCGTCGAGCGCGAGCATACACTTCGGCAACCAGACCACCGAAGGTCGCGTGACCGTGGTGACGCAGGACTCGCGCGGCGAGCTCGAAACCACCGAGGCCCAGACCGGTGCCGGCGACCCGGCGGCGGAAATCTCCTGGCGTGAGTTCCGCAACGGCGAGACGGGCTTTGGGGACGAAGCCGGAACGAATGCCGATGAGGGCGGGGGCAGCGGTGACGACTGAGCGACCTGCGGCGCGCGCCTGGCGCGCGCCGTGGTCCCCGCGCTGAAGACGAACAGGACGCAGTGACGTAGGAGATCACGACATGACGATGGCCCGCCTTCAACTCCGCCCACGAGCCCGCGCGGCCCGTCAGCGCGGCGTCACCCTGATCGAACTGATGATCGTCGTCGTGATCGTCGGCATCCTCGCCTCGGTGGCCTACCCGAGCTATCAGAACTACATCCTTCGCAGCAAGCGCACGGAGGGCAAGGCGCTGTTGATGGACGCGGCGGCACGCCAGGAGCGCTATTTCGCGGACGAGAACAGCTACACGACGACGCCGACCGAGCTCGGCTACGGCAGCGATACGCCGAAATCGGCCGAGGACAACTACGAGCTCTCGATCGAGGCCGGACCCTCGGGAGACATCGCGACGACCTACAAGCTCATCGTGACGCCGCTGTTCGGCAGCGGCGACGTCGAGTGCGGCAACCTGGAGCTCGATTCACGCGGCACGCAGGGCAGCTCGGCCGGCGGCGATCTCGAGCGTTGCTGGCAATGACGACGCGTGCTTTCTTCTTCCTGCTCGGCACACTGTGCCTGGCCAGCGCGGGTGCGCAGGCCGAGATCTACCAGTACAAGGACGAGAACGGAAACACCGTGTTCTCCGAGCGCCCGCCGGCCAAGGGCGCGGAGGCGAAAATCGTCAAGCCGAAGATCGGCCGTCCGGCAGTCGACGCGGCGAACAAGCTGCAGCAGGATCGCGAGCGCATCCTACCGGCCGAGCAGGCCGATGCGAAGCCCGCCGACAAGAAACCCGCGCTGACGCCCGAACAGGAAGAGGAAAAGGCCCGTGCCTGCGAGCAGGCCCAGCAGGCGCTCGCGCTGCTGCGCGAGAACAACCGGCCGCGCTACCGGACCGAGGACGGCCAGATCGCACACATGACGCCGGAGATGCAAGCCGAGCGCATCGCCGACGCGGAAGAGAAGGTCGGAAAGTACTGCGAGCAGTGAGTCGCCCGGTCTCGTAGCCCGGGTGTAGCGCAGCGAAACCCGGGATCTTCACCGCAACCAAACGCCCGATCCCGGGTTGCGCGCTGCGCGCTCCACCCGGGCTACGGCTTGGACAACGCGCTCAGCGGATGTGCGGATGCACGGGCTCGCCGGCCCGCACCAGTTCGCGCGGCAGGCTGAACACCACCTGCTCGATGATGCCCGGTACTTCGTTGACCGCTTCGCCGCCCCAGGCCTTCAGGCGCGCGACCACCTGCTCCACCAGCACTTCGGGCGCGGACGCGCCGGCCGTGACGCCGACGCTGCGCTTGCCGTTGAACCACTCGCGCTGGATCTCGTCGGCATTGTCGATGAGGTAGGCGGCGATGCCCTGCTTCTCGGCGATTTCCTTCAGCCGCGTCGAATTCGAGCTCGTCTGCGAGCCGACGACGAGGATCAGATCGCAGTCCTTCAGCAGGCCTTTCACCGCGTCCTGGCGATTCTGCGTCGCGTAGCAGATGTCTTCCTTCTTGGGGCCGACGATCTTAGGGAAGCGCTTGCGCAGGGCGTCGATCACGACCGCGGTGTCGTCCATCGACAGCGTGGTCTGCGTGACGAAGGCGAGGAACTCGGGATCCTTCACTTCGAGCTTCCACACGTCCTCGACCGACTCCACGAGGTACATGCCGCCGCGGCCCTTGCGCGCGGTGTACTGGCCCAGCGTCCCTTCGACTTCCGGATGGCCGGCGTGGCCGATGAGGATGCACTCGCGGCCTTCCTGCTGGTAGCGGCCCACTTCCATGTGCACCTTCGTCACCAGCGGGCAGATCGCGTCGAACACGCGCAGCTTGCGCCGGGCCGCTTCCTGCCGCACCGCCTTGGCGACGCCGTGCGCGCTGAAAATCACGGTCGCGTCGTCCGGCACCTCGTGCAGCTCGTCGACGAAGATCGCGCCCTTCTGGCGCAGGCCGTCGACGACGTACTTGTTGTGCACGACCTCGTGGCGCACGTAGACCGGCGAGCCGAACAGCTCGAGCGCGCGCTCGACGATGCCGATGGCACGGTCGACGCCGGCACAGAAACCGCGGGGATTGGCCAGATGAATTTCCATTGAGAGCGCTCTCGAAGGCTGGATCGCCCGGGATTATACGCAGGCCGCACAGACCGCGTCAGGCCCGCGCACCCGCCTTCGGATCGGCCGACGGCCGCAGCATGTCGAGGATAATCATGGCTGCGCCTACGGTAATGGCGGAGTCGGCGACGTTGAAGGCGGGAAAGCAGCGCGCGCGCCAGCACAGCTGCACGAAGTCGACGACATAGCCCAGCGTCGCGCGATCCCAGCAGTTGCCGAGCGCGCCGCCCAGCACGAACGCGAAGGCGAGCGGCATCCAGCGTGCGTCCGCCGGCATGCGTCGGAGCATCGCGTAGATCCACGCCGACACGCCGACCGCGATCGCGATGAACAGCCAGCGCTGCCAGCCGGAGCCGTCCGCGAACATGCTGAAGGCCGCCCCGGTATTGTGCAGCAGGGTCAGGTTGAATCCAGGCAGCACCGGATTCTGCACGCCGTAGTCGAGCTGCGCGACGACGATGCGCTTGCTCGCCTGATCCAGCGCGACGATGCACGCGGCCAGCAGCAGCCAGGGCCAGGTACGCAGTTCCATCGCGGGCTCAGTCGACGGCGAGCAGGCGACGCGCGTCCTCGCAATCGCGCGCGATCTGTCGAGCCAGGGACTCGAAATCCGTGAACGGC
>JBFWSI010000197.1:0-7038 GCA_050248455.1 Gammaproteobacteria bacterium
GTAGCTCCCTTCCGCGTCCCCGCCGGCATCCCTGACGGATTTGCCGATGCCTGGCTGCGTATTGGCCGCGGCCAGGATGACATCGCGTATTTGGTCGAGGTCAAACGCGCGGTGACGGCAAGCACGGTCGGGGGGCTGGTTGCTCAGTTGCGCGACCGTGCCGCGAAGACAGGCCTGCCGACACTGTTGATCACCCCCTATCTGACGCCGCCTGTCGCAGCGGCATTGCGCGCTCAGGGGCAGCAGTTCGCCGATGCGGCCGGCAACGCCTACCTGACGGGGCCGGCCCACTACGTCTACATCACCGGCCAGCGGCCCAAGGAACGGGGGGTGCCTACTCATGGCGGTGGCACGCTCACGACCAATGGACTGAAGATCCTTTTTGCTCTGCTGTGCAATCCGGCCCTGGCGGCGGTCCCGCAGCGCACGCTCGCGGCGGCCGCCAACGTGGCACTCGGGGCCGTGCCTGGGGTGCTCAAGGACCTTCAGGGTGAAGGGCACGTGGTGCTGCTCCAGGGAGAACGGCGCTTCCGCGGCACCAAGCGCCTGCTGGACGAATGGGCGCAGGGCTATGCGCGGCGTCTGCGTCCCAAGACGCTGCATGCCACCTACGTCACCGAGCGCTTCGACGCATGGCGCGACTGGCCGCTGGACCCCAAAGAAGCCCGCTGGGGTGGCGAACCGGCAGCCGCACTGCTGACGGACTACCTTCGGCCCGGCGTGCTCACTTTGTACGCCGAGCGTCTGCCGCCCCGCCTGCTCGTAGAGCAACGGCTGAAAAAGGGCGATCACATCGGCGCTCAACGCTACATCGAAGAGCGGCGCCCTTTCTGGGGCACCCTGCAAGTCGATCAGGTACGCGCCGACGTGGTGCCCTTGGTGCTCGTTTACGCCGATTTGCTGGCCACTGGAGATGGACGCTGTCTCGAGACGGCGCAGCTGCTTTATGAGGCGCATCTTGCTCGACTTCTCCCAGCATCTTGAACTTGGCCTGCACGCGGAGGTGATCGCCGAGGTGCAGGCGATCGCGGCCAAACTCGGGGTTCAGCCACTCGTGGTCGGCGCCTTCGCGCGCGATCTACATCTGGTGTATGCGCACTGCATTCCAGTACAGCGGCAGACGGAGGACATCGACCTGGCGCTCGCGATCGACGACTGGTCAGCGTTCGAGCAACTTCGCACCAGGCTCGTGTCCTCCGGCCGATTCGCGGAGACCAAGTCTGTACATCGGCTGCGGTATGGCGTGCTTCCGATCGATCTGGTGCCGTTCGGGCGCGTGGAGACGGGTGAGCGGACCATCGCCTGGACCCCGCAGGGGGACATCGTGATGGATGTCTTTGGCTTTCAGGAGTCACAGCGAGCCGCGCTTGAGACCCTTCTACCCAACGGTGTGCGAGTCCAGGTTGTGAGCGTCCCTGCACTTGCACTCCTCAAGCTCGTCTGTTGGCAGGACCGCCGTATGCGCTCGCCCAGGAAGGACGCGTCGGATTTGCAACTCATCATCACGCACTACCTTGAAGCGGGCAATGAAGCGCGCCTGTGGGAAGAGTTCGTACAGTGGACGCAAGAAGATGACTTTGACTACGAGGCGACAAGTGCCCGGATGCTCGGCCACGATATCGCGCAGCTGCTGGATGTTGACGGCCGACGCAGGATCACTGCGCTGCTCGAAGTACAGGCAAATTTCAAGGAGCTGGGCTCATTGCCTATCGAGATGAACGGCCAGCGTCCCGAGCAGGCGATACGCTTGCTTTCCGAACTGCTACGCGGACTCAGAGAGCGGGGCCAATGAACACCTGTCCAAAAGCTCTGGAACTACTGCAACGTCCTGCGCGACGACGGCATGAGCTATGGTGACTACGTCGAGCAGCTCACCTACCTGCTGTTCCTCAAGATGACCGACGAGTGCAGCCGCCCGCCGTACAACCAGCCCAGCCCCATTCCCGCGGTCTACGCTTGGCCTGCGCTGTTTCCGGCCCTGGCGGGACAGCGGCAACGCGGACCGCCTGGCAGGCGAGAACGGGCTCCTGCTGACGCCCACCGTCGACCACCTTTTCGACAAAGGCTTCATTTCTTTCGAGGGTGGCGGACGCCTCATTGTGTCGCCGGTCGCGGACCGCGCGTCGTTGATGAAAATGGGCATAGACCCGGGCACAGCCATCAATGTTGGCAGCTTCTCGCAGGAGCAACGACGATTTCTCGATTATCGCCGTGAGAACGTGCTTCGCGCGGCGGCTGTCCGGCGGTAGCGGATACACCGGTCAGAAACGGCGCATGAAATATTCATTCATTGGCAACTTGGCACATGGTCCGGTCGACGTGGTCGGTGACGTCCACGGCGAAATCGACGCCCTTGAATCGCTGCTCGATCGTCTGGGCTATGGTCGTCGCGGCGACCATCCCGAGAAGCGCAAATTGGTCTTCGTGGGGGATCTCTGCGACCGCGGCCCCGACAGCCCTGCGGTCGTCGCTCGGGTGCGCGATCTGATGGCGCGGGCCAACGCACAGTGCGTCCTCGGCAACCACGAGCTCAACATCCTGCGCGGGTCTCACAAGTCGGGGAACCGCTGGTTCCTGGATCCCGCGCACCCGGAGCAACAATTTGGCGGCGAATTTGCGCACTGTGCGTCAATTGACGGCACTGCGAGCGACGAAGTACTGGAGTTCTTCGCCACCTTGCCACTCGCGCTCGAGCGGCCGGACCTGCGAATCGTGCATGCCGCCTGGCACCGACAGGCGGTTGACACCCTGCGCGGAGCCTCGGGAACGGTGCTCAGCCAGTATGAGCGATACGAGGCCCTGACGAACGAGCGCATCCGCCTGGAAGGTTTGCGAGAGGCCGCCATGGAAGAGGAGGCGCAGTGGGGTGAGCAGTTGTCGAACAAGTTCACCACCGTGCCGATGCTGTCGGCCACTGGCAGGCTCGACATGCTGTATCAAATGGGAAACCCCGTCAGGGTGCTGACGTCAGGGGTCGAAACCATTGCACGGACTCCGTTCTTTTCGAGCGGGAAATGGCGGATGTGTGATCGCGTTCGCTGGTGGGACGAATACTACGAGCGTCCTGCCGTGGTCGTCGGCCACTACTGGCGACAGCTCGAACCCATTTCGCACGCGGATCACGGCGCCAGCAAGCCGGCGCTTTTCCCGCACGAAGCGCCTGAAGACTGGGTCGGCCCGGCGCGAAATGTCTTTTGCGTGGACTTTTCCGTCGGCGCGCGCTACCAGGAACGACAGTCGGGGGCCTCGAGGTTCAGCACGCGCCTCGCCGCAATGCGGCTGCCTGAGCGGGTGCTCGTACTATCTGAAGACCAAGAACATCGTTAGTTGCGCATCGATGGCGCGGATATCAGGCGTAACCGACACGCATTCGACGACGAGCAACATAAGCGCGCAAAGACGAACTCGTCGTCGGGCAGGTCAGCGTGCAGGATCTCATCGCAAAGCAGGTACGGACGAATTCAACGTCGTGACGCCATGAGTGGCGAGCGTTTGCCCGTCCCTGAAATCCTGTCAGTTGCCGATGCCCGATGCAGTGCCGCAGCACCTCGTGGCACATCGCATCCTCATGTTTCGATCAGGGTTTCGAGCCTTCTCCGCCACGCGTGATTCGTAAAATCCAACTGTATCGGCGTGATCGACACCGCATTGTCTTGAACTGCATGCAGATCCGTGTCCGGTCCCTTTTCGCCCTCGGGATAGCTGATCTTCACCCAGTAGTACGGCACGTTGCGCGCATCGATGCGCGCGTCGATGCTGAAGGCGCCGGGCGGGCGCTGGCCTTGTTCGGTGACGCGGACGCCTGTGATCTCGTTGGGTAAGGCATCGGGAAAGTTGATGTTGAGGAAGCTGCCGGCAGGCCAGTCGTCATTGAGCACGAGCTTCGTCAGCAGCTCGGGCAACATCTCGCGCGCGACATCCCAGCGCGCCGTGCCGGACAGTGCGCGCACTACCGACAGCGCGATCGAGCGCAGGCCGAGCAGGGTGCCTTCCATTGCCGCTGCGCAGGTGCCGGAGTAGCTGACGTCCTCGCCGAGGTTCGCGCCGTTGTTGATGCCGGAGAGCACGAAGGTCGGGCGGGTGTCCTGCATCAGCTCGTAATAGGCCATCAGCACGCAGTCCGTCGGCGTGCCGTAGATCGCGCATCTGCGCTCGCCGACTCGCCGCACGCGGATCGGGTGATGCAGCGAGATCGAGTGGCTGGCGCCGCTGCGTTCGCTGTCGGGGGCGATGACCCAGACGTCGTCGGACAGCTCGCGGACGATCTCCTCCAGCAGCGCGAGGCCGGGGGCCTCGAGGCCGTCGTCGTTGGTCAATAGAAAACGGTGGTGGGCGAGGGGTTTGCGCGTGCTCATGGGGCCGAAGTGTGGTGATGAAGTCGATGACCGGATATTGAAGGATGCAGTCGGCGATGAACAGGTATCCGGAATGACTGAACCGGAAATCCGGAAGCCGGGCTGACGATGGCCGCGCGGAACGGCATCCCGGTGGGATGAGGCGGAGATCCCGGGTTGCGCGCTGCGCGCTCCACCCGGGCTACGAAAGCTACAAAGATTTTGAGTCGCTCGCGATGCGGCCGTCGACGATCGTCAGGTGCCGGTGCGCCCGCGCGCCGAGCGCGGCGTCGTGCGTCACCACCAGCAAGGTCACGCCGCGATCGCGCTGGAGCGCTTCGAGGATTTCGACGACCTGCGTGCCGGACGCCGAGTCGAGGTTGCCGGTCGGCTCGTCGGCGAGCAGCAGCGGCGGTTGCATGATCATCGCGCGCGCGATCGCGACGCGCTGGCGCTGGCCGCCGGACAATTCGGCCGGCCGATGCGCGGCGCGATCGGTCAGCGCCAGCGCGGCCAGCGCCTCGCCGACGCGCCGCTGGCGCTCGCGCGGCGCGAGGCCGGCGAGCAGCAGCGGCAGCTCGACGTTCTGCGCGGCGGTCAGCCGCGGGATCAAATGGAAGGACTGGAACACGAAGCCGATCGTGCGATTGCGCACGGCCGCGAGCTCGTCGTCGGACAGCGCGGTGACGTCGCGCCCGTTCAGCAGGTAGCGGCCGCTGGTCGGGCGATCGAGCAGCGCGATCAGGTTCAGCAGCGAGGATTTGCCCGAGCCGCTGGGGCCCATCACCGAGCAGTACTCGCCGCGGCGGATCGACAGTGTCGCGTCGGCCACCGCGCGCACCGAGTCCTCGCCGAGCGTGAACACGCGCGTGATGTCGTGCATCTCGATCAGCGGCGGCTCGCCGGCGCTCGCGGCGGCAGCCTCACTCGTCGACGCCATCGTCCTCGACCGCCGCCACGCCTTCCTTCACGCCCTCGCGCCCGACCGACAGCACGATGCGCGTGCCGGGCTCGAGGCCGGACTTCGCCTCGGTATATTCCCAGTTCGCGAGCCCGCGCTCGAACTCGCGCAGCTTCAGCACGCCGTCCTCGAGCACGTAGACGTGCCTGTCCTTCACCACCGCCTCGGTCGGCACGCGCACCACGTCCGGATGCTCGTCGACGAGCACCTCGATGTCCGCGCTGTAGCCCGGCAGCAGCCCCTTCAGCTGCTCGGCCTGCGTGAACTCGACCTCGACCTCGACGGTGCGCGCCTGCTTCTCGCGATCGAGCACGTAGGGCGCGATGCGGCGGACGACGGCGCCGCAGCGCTTGTCGTCGAAGGCGTCGAGCGACACGCAGGCCGGCATGCCGACGGCGATCTGCGGCGCATCGACCTCGTCGATCGGTGCGGAGACGTAGAGGCAGCTCATGTCGATCAGGTCCACCGCCGGCAGGGTCGGGATGCCGGTCGGCGACGGCGTGATGAATTCGCCGAGTTTCGCGTTGATCTCGGCCACGACGCCGGGGAAGGGCGCGCGCAGCCGCGTGCGCTCGATTTCCTCGGCGACGACCTGGCGGCTCTCCTGGCTGACGCCGACGGCGGCGCGCGCCGCGCCGCAGGCCGCGCGCGTCGCCGCCGCCTTCGTCTCGGCGGCGTCCAGCGCGTCCTCGGACACGAGGCGCTGCCGGCCCATCTTGCGCAGGCGCTCCGCTTCGCGCCGCGCGCCGTCGGCCTGCGCGCAGGCTTCCTCGACGCGGCGACCGGCGGCGACGATCTCGGCGTCGACGTGACGCTGGCGCGCGACGAGATCGTCGTTCCAGATCTCGAGCAGCACCTGCCCGGCCTGCACCTTATCGCCTTCCTTCACCGGCAGCTGCGCGACCTGGCCGGCCGCGGACGGCGACATCCGCGCGCGCCGGCAGGCCTCGACGGTGCCGACGCGCGTGTTGGAGACGGTCGCGCGCACGACCCCGCGTTCGACGGTGTGGAGCAGGACTTCGACCGGCTTCGGCCGGCTCAGCCACCAGGCAGCGCCGCCGAGCGCGGCGGCGAGAACGACGATGAGGAGGTAACGCACCGCGACATTATGCCGTGCAGGTGGACGTTGCGGCGACTCGGGGGCGGTATCGCTCGGTGCGGGACCTTGGATCTCTCCGGTGCGGACATGCCGCTGAATCTATATGAGCTGAGCGCAAATCCACTCCACTGGCGTTTCGATAGCGTATGCCCGTGTAGGAACCTCCGACGTCATGCCCGCGCCAGCGGGCATCCACGCACTTCCCCGGCGTCCAGCGCGGAAAAGAAGGATCGCCCGACGGAGACCGCCTCGTCAGGCGTGGATTCCCGCTTGCGCGGGAATGACGGTAATCAACACGTACTGGAGCGTATTTACGCTCAGCTATATGGCCACGGAGGGCACGGAGGAAGAAGGGGATTGATGGGAGCCGCCGTAACGCCGGCGTCGATAGCATGATCAAGCCGCGGGGGCGTAGGGCCAATCCATTTCTTCCTCCGTGCCCTTCGTGGCCAGCTCGTAGATTGGGCTTCGTTCGTCAGCCCAACCTACGTTCGTCTGTGTTCTCCGTGGCTAAATATGCCCACGTAGGCGCCTCCGCCGTCATGCCCGCGCAGAGCCTGCCCCCGCGAAGGCGGGGGCGGGCATCCACGCACTCCCCCGGCGTCCAGCGCAGAGGAAGAATCGCCCGACGCAGACCTCCTCGT
>JBFWSI010000198.1:0-7019 GCA_050248455.1 Gammaproteobacteria bacterium
GATCCTGCGCGTCGTGCTGTGGCAGACCGCGCTCGCCGGCGCACTTGCCGCCACCCTCGCGCTGCCCGTCGGCATCGCGCTCGCGCTGCTGCTGGTCGACGTGATCAACCTGCGCTCCTTCGGCTGGACGATGAGCCTCCACTTTCCGTGGATGGCGCTCGCGTCGGCATGGATGTCCGCGCTCGTCGCGGCGCTCGTCGCCGGCGTCTATCCCGCAGCGGTCGCGACGCGGCGTACGCCGGCGAGCGTCCTGCGCAATGACTGAAGCACGCCGATCGGCCTCGCTCGCGCGACGTCGGCTGCTCGCGCTGTTCGGTGCGAGTGCGCTCGCCGCCGTCACGTTCACGCAGTGCCGCCGCGAGCGCGAAACGCCCGACGCTGTCGCTGCCGCCCTGCGCGACGGCGCGGGCAACGCAGGCTTCGAACGCGTGACGGGGCCGCGCGCCTTCGAGTTTCCGCGCGATCACGCGGCGCATCCCGCCTTCCGCCACGAATGGTGGTACGTCACGGGCCACCTGCGCGACGAGGCGCGGCGCGAGTACGGCTTCCAGATCACCTTCTTCCGCTACGCCCTCGTCCCGCAGGCCGTCGCCTCGGCTTCGCGCTGGCGCGCGCGCGAACTCGTGCTCGCGCACTTCGCGCTCTCCGACATCGGCCGCCGGCGCTTCCATCACGCGACGCGACGTGCGCGCGCCGCGCTCGATCTCGCCGGGGCGGCCATCGACACGCCGCGCGTCTGGATCCGCGACTGGGAGCTCGCGTGGACACCCGACGCCGACGGCGGGCGTTGGTCGCTGCGGGCCGAAACGGCGCAGGCGCAGCTCGAGCTCGAGCTGCGGCCGCGCAAGGCGATCGTGTATCAGGGCGAGCGCGGGTATTCGCCGAAGAGCGACGAGCCCGGCAATGCCTCGCTGTATTATTCGGTGCCGCGTCTGGCCGCGGACGGCCGGCTGCGCGTCGGCGACGAGGCGGCACGCGTGCACGGCGAAGCCTGGCTCGACCGCGAATGGGGCAGCAGCGCGCTCGGCCGCGATCAGCGCGGCTGGGACTGGTTCGCGCTGCAGTTCGAGGACGGCCGCGAGCTGACTTTCTACCGCCTGCGGCGACGCGACGGCAGCACCGATCCGCACAGCCGGGGGCTGCTGATCGCGCGCGACGGCACGGCCCGTGCGCTCACCGCCGATGAGGTCGAGATGCAGCCGCAGCGCTGGTGGCGCAGCCCGGCGACGGGACTGCGCTATCCCGTCGACTGGCGCGTGCGCAGTGCGACGCTCGGCCTCGATCTCGGGCTGCGCGCGCGCTTGGATGCGCAGGAATGGCCGGGCGATCTTCGGTACTGGGAAGGTCAGGTCGCCGTCACGGACGTGAGCGGCGCCAAGGGGCTCGGGTATCTCGAGATGACGGGTTATACGTGATCCGTGCCCCTCTGGAACGAAGTAGATTGGGCTGACGAAGGAAGCCCGACGGCCGGGCATACGCCAGCCCCTCCCGGGTTGCGCGCTACGCGCTCCACCCGGGCTACGACGATTACGAAGCACGAAGATCCCGGGTTCCGCTACGCTCTAAGGTATCCCCACGAAATTTTCAGCGCTCCCCGAGAATTCGCTGGTACTCCTCGTCACTCCCGCGAAAGCGGGAGTCCAGCGGGGGCGCCGTGCCAGAACGTGGATTCCCGCCTGCGCGGGAATGACGCGCTTTTTCAGGTTCTCGCGCCCGTTTTTCGGGGGGATACCTTAGCGCTACGCTGCACCCGGGCTACGGGAGGCCGGACTTCGGATCAGCTCACCAGGCGATAACAGGGCGTGTACTCGCGGCCGCCGAGCCGCATGCGGCCCTGCTTCACGAAGTCGCGCAGCAGGCCGTCCAGGGCGTCGAGCACGGCGCGTTCGCCGCTCAGCTCGAAGGGGCCGTGCCGTTCGACGAGGTGCATGCCGTCTTCCTTGACGTTGCCGCTGACGAGGCCGGAGAACGCGCGACGCAGATTGCACGCGAGCTCGTGACCCGGCAGATCGCGCGACAGGCGCAGCCCGGCCATCGCCTCGTGCGTCGTGACGAAAGGCTGCTGGAAACGCGGATCGATGCGCAGCGACCAGTTGAAATAGGCCGCGTCGTCGTTGTCGTCGCGAAAGCCGAGCACGGTATTGATGCCCCGGCGCATGCGCGAAGCCACGCGCGGCGCATCATCGATGATGATTTCGTAACGCGCCGTGAAGCCCGCGCCGAGCACGCCGCGGACGAAGGCATCGAGACGCTCGAAATAGACGGCACTCTCGGCCGGTCCCGTCAGCACCAGCGGCAGCGGGATGTCGGCATTGTCGGGATGGGCGAGCACGCCGAGCAGGTACAGGATTTCTTCCGCAGTGCCGACGCCGCCGGGGAAGACGACGATGCCATGGCCGAGGCGCACGAAGGCTTCGAGGCGTTTCTCGATGTCCGGCATGATTACCAGATCGCTGACGATCGGATTCGGCGCCTCGGCGGCGATGATGCCGGGCTCGGTGATCCCGATGTAGCGCGCGTCGGCGAGGCGCTGCTTGGCGTGCGCAATCGCCGCGCCCTTCATCGGCCCCTTCATCGCGCCCGGTCCGCAGCCCGTGCAGACGTCGAGCCCGCGCAGGCCGAGCTGATAGCCGACTTCCTTGCAGTACTCGTATTCGGCACGTCCGATCGAATGCCCGCCCCAGCACACGGTCACGCCGCGCTGCAGGCCCGATCGCAGCAAGCCGGCGTGGCGCAGGATGTGAAAGACGCCGTCGGTGACGCCGGCCGGGGTCGACAGGTCGAAGCGATCGCGCTGGCTCAGCTCGCCGGCGATGAACACGATGTCGCGGAGCACGGCGAAGAGCTGCTGCTGCACGCCCCGGATCATCTGCCCGTCGACGAAGGCATGGCCCGGCGCATTCCGCAAGTGCAGGCGCAGCCCGCGGTCGACCTGCTCGAAGCCGATCTCGAAGTCCGCATAGGTGTCGAGCAGCTCGCGGGCGTTGTCGGTCGCGACCCCGCTGGTCAGCGCCGCGAGCGCGCAGCGTCGAAAGATGTCGAACACGGGCCCCTGACGGGCATTGCAGAGCTTGTTGACCTCGGCCTGCGACAGCACGGCGAGGACGTTTTCGGGGGTGACGACCGCGTGTGGCACGGTCACGGACTTGGGGCTCATGGAAATGTAGGTGTCCGGGTCGAAATGTAGAGATCAATGGCTTGGGAGATCAATTTGAACTTGACTGCTTGAAGTGTTTTGTGAGAATCATATACCATTCGCTTAAAGATCAGGGTATTACCCGATCAAAATAATAAAAGCGATCAGATCGTTACGCCAAATCGAAAATTCGCTTCGTGGGAAGTCGGCGATGGGGGCTCACATGGCATCTGAAGGCTGGAACGCGCTGGTCGACGAGCTGAAGCAGCTCGAGGCCTTTTTCCCGCTCCTCGGCGTCGCCGGCGAACAGGACGAGCTTGTGGAGGAAGTACGCGAGCTCGAAGCGCTGATCGCGACCGCAGGCCATCCGGACGACGAACAGTCGCTGCGCGCGCTGACCTATCTGCAGGCCGAACTCGCGCGCAAGCGCAGCCTGTTGGCGCGGCGCTGAGCGGCTGCCGGGAGCGCGGCGGAGCCCGGGTTGCGCGCTGCGCGCTCCACCGGGGCTACGCGAGGGATTTCATCTTCTGCTCGAGCAACGCGCGGAACGCGTCCTTCAGCTCCGGATGCTGGAGCGCGTAGTCGATGGTCGCTTCCAGGTACCCGAGCTTGGATCCGCAGTCATAGCGGATACCCTCGAACTCGTAGGCCAGCACCTGCTGCTGGTTCAGCAACGTCGCGATGCCGTCGGTCAGCTGGATTTCCCCGCCCGCTCCGCGCTGCGTACGTTCCAGGATGTCCATGATGCTGGCCGGCAGGATGTAGCGCCCGACGACGGCGAGGTTCGACGGCGCGACGTCCGGCTTCGGCTTCTCGACGATGCTGTGGATCTTGCCGACGCGCTCGTCGATCGGCTTGACCTCGACGATGCCGTACTTGTCCGTGTCCTCGCGCGGTACGGGCTGCACGGCGATGACGCCGGTGTTGTAGTGCGTGAACACCTCGACCATCTGCGCGAGGCAACCCTTCGGACGGCCGTCGATCAGATCGTCGGCGAGGATCACCGCGAAGGGGTCGTTGCCGATCGCCGGCCGCGCGCACAGCACGGCATGTCCCAAACCCAGCGGTTCGGCCTGCCGGATATAGATGCAGGAGACGTGCGACGGCAGGATGTTGCCGACGATCTCGAGCATCTTGGCCTTGTTGTTCTTCTCGAGCTCGGTTTCCAGCTCGTAGGCCTTGTCGAAGTGATCTTCGATTGCGCGCTTGGCGCGGCCGGTGACGAAAATCAGCTCGTCGATCCCGGCAGCGACCGCCTCCTCGGCGGCGTACTGGATCAGCGGCTTGTCGACGACCGGCAGCATTTCCTTCGGATTCGCCTTGGTGGCGGGCAGGAAACGCGTGCCGAGACCGGCGACTGGAAAGACTGCCTTGCGTACCTTCGGGGTCACGATCAACTCCCTTTTCGTTGCTGGACGACTGAGCGCAAATATCGCTCGCTGGTTTAGCCACATCCTTGCCAATCCGAGTCGGCGCGCGAAATGGCAAAGGACCCTACGTTTGCGCCATCGCCGCCCGGATTCCGCTATCGCTCCTTCCGAGCCACGCAGCTTTTTTGCAGCCCGGATGAGCGCAGCGAATCCGGGATCGGGCGCCCGTTCAAGCGCCTGCGCCGGACAAGCGCCCGACCCGGATTCGCGTTGCTCATCCGGGCTACCAAGACTTGGAACGCACAGGTGACATCCCGACCGAGCGCGCTGGCGCCCTGCAGTGATGCACGTCGCAGTCATTCAGTGCCGCTTGAACTGCACGACCCTCGGATCCCGCGCAGCGCCACGGGGCTCATCGGACAACTCGGGCACCGCCTCGGTCAAACGCTCGCGGATGCGCTTCTCGTCGAAGGCATCGCAGGCCTGCATCAGGCGCTCGTAGAGCTCCTGGATGCGCGCTGGCTCGAGCCGCGTCTGCGCGGCGAGCAGCAGCTTCGGATGCGGTGTGTGGCGCAGGTTCTCCTCGGCGTGGAACAGCTCCTCGCGCAGCTTTTCGCCCGGCCGCAGCCCCGTGTAGACGATGCGGATGTCCTCGCCCGGCACATGGCCCGAGAGCCGGATCATCTGCTCGGCAAGATAGGTGATGTTGACGGGCTCACCCATGTCGAGCACGAAGATGTCGCCGCCCTTGCCGACGGCCGCGGCCTGCAGGATGAGCTGGCAGGCCTCCGGGATCGTCATGAAATAGCGCGTCGCTTCGGGATGCGTCACGGTGACGGGGCCGCCGTTGCGGATCTGATCGCGGAACAGCGGCACCACGCTGCCGGCCGAATCGAGCACGTTGCCGAAGCGCACCGTCAGGTAGCGCGTCTTCGACTGCAGGTTGCGCCGCTCGCACAGCAGCTCCGCGAAGCGCTTCATCGCCCCCATCACGCTGCTCGGGCGCACGGCCTTGTCGGTCGAAATCAGCACCATCGCCTCGCAGCCGTGGCGATCCGCGGCCTCGACGACGTGGTGGGTGCCGAGCACGTTGTTGCGCACGCCTTCGCGGATCTGCGCTTCGACGATCGGCACGTGCTTGTAGGCGGCCGCGTGGAACACCAGCCGCGGCTGGTGCGTCGCGAAGGCGTGCTCCAGCGCGACGGCGTCGCAGACGTCGCCGAGCATCGCCTCCAGCGCGAGATGCGGGAACACGCGCCGCAGCTCGCGCTCGACCAGGTACAGCTGATACTCGCTGCGCTCGTAGACGACGAGCTTCGCGACGCCGAGCCGCGCGACCTGCCGGCACAGCTCGGACCCGATCGAGCCGCCGCCGCCCGTGACGAGCACCGTCTGCCCGAGCAGCTGACGCTGGATGCCGTCCCAGTCGAGCTGTACGGCGCTGCGGCCGAGCAGATCGTCGATCGACACTTCGCGCACTTCGCGCAGGCCGACGCGGCCGGACACCAGATCCTGCAGCCGCGGGAGGGTGCGGAACGGCACGCCCGCACGTTCGCACAGGCCGACGATGCGTTGCATCTGGGCATTGGTCGCCGACGGGATCGCGATGAACACGCGATCGACCTGGTAGCGCTGGGTGAGATCGGGCAGCCGTTCGATGGCCCCGAGCACCGGAATGCCGTGGATGCGCATGCGCGCGAGGCCGGCGCGATCGTCGACGAGCCCGACCGGCACGTAGTTGCCGTCGCGCAGGATGTCGCGCAGCAGAGTCTCGCCGCCGCTGCCGGCGCCGACGACCAGCACGCGCTCGCCGTTGCGGATGTTGTGCAGGTTGATGCTGCGATCCTTGGCGAGACGGTACAGCAGCCGCGGACCGCCGAGCAGGAACACGAGGAACAGCGGATACAGCATCAGCATCGAGCGCGGGATGCCCTCGAGGCGCATGACGACGAACAGCGCGAGCGCGACGCCGAGCGCGCCCAGCGCGGCGCTGCGCACGATGTTCCACAGATCCTGCAGGCTCGCGAAGCGCCACAGGCCACGATAGAGCCGGAAATACCACGCAATCGCGCCCTGGACGAGCAGCACCACGGGCAGCGCGCGCAGGGCGCTGTGCAGGTGATCGACGGGCGGAATGCCGAAGTTGAAACGGGCGGACAGCGCGAGCAGCCAAGCCAGCGCGATCATCAGCAGATCGTGCGAAATGACGACGGTCCTGATCTGGGGCAGGCGCATCAGAGGCGGGCGCGGCGGTTCGTCACGGCGACGATCATGCGCCATATGGTAACACCCGAGGCGTAAGCAAGCAGCGCGAGCCAGGGTCCGAGCAACGGCCGCTGCTGCGCCAGCCAAGCGAGACCCGCGAGCGGCAATCCGTAGAGCACGAAGGCCGTGACGACGCGGCCGTGCGGCCAGCCGGCCGTCACCAGCCGCTGATAGGCGTGCGTGCGATGAGCCGCCCACCAGCGTTCGCCGGCGAGCACGCGGCTCGCGAGCGTCAACGTGGCGTCCGT
>JBFWSI010000199.1:0-6979 GCA_050248455.1 Gammaproteobacteria bacterium
CGGCCAAGCCTCGTCCCCCTACGCGCGCGGCTCGGCTCGAACGCTGGCGGTCGGAGACACGCCACTTGAGCAGCGGTAAGCTCAGTGAATCGACACGGAGGTGCACTATGTCAGCTTCACTAGAGCAGATAGAAGACCAAGCTCGAGCACTGAGCGCGGAAGAGCGAGCCAAGCTCGCTGAATCCATGCTTGAATCGCTGCACTCGCCGTTGGTCGACATCGAAGCGGCCTGGGAAGAGGAAATTGAGCAACGCGTGGCGGCATTCGATCGGGGCGAGATCCCGCTCTATCCTGCCGAAGACGTGTTCGCTGAAACCCGTCGCCTGTCGCGGTGACACGCGTAAGGTCTACTGCACCGGCGCGACGCGAGTTCCTGAAAGAAGTCGCCTACTAACAATGGCAAGGAACCAGGTCTCGGCGCTCGCTTTACAGCAGCTGTCGAGGAAGCCACGACTCGAGCGATGGCATTTCCGCTCACAGGATCACGGGCGTCTGCACATGCGCGGCGCATGTTCGTCAAGGACTTCCCATTCGCGATTGTCTACCGCCCCGACGAGAAGGGTCTCGTTACCTTCGCCGTCGCACACCATTCGCGTCGACCAGACTACTGGCGGTCTCGCGTACAAGACCGCTAACCAATTGTTCGAGCCGACGTGCGAAGCGCGCGCGGCGATGCTCGTCGCGTCTGGCCCCGGAATTTGCGTAACGTGATTCGAAGGGGAGGTGCGGCGGGATATGTATCTGGTGCTCTAGCAAGCGTACAAAGCGGCATTTCGCTTGCTGTTGCACGGTCGCTCGGCACGAGTGTCGGGCGTCATGGAGATCTGCTCCGATGGGAGTAGGAGCACTTTTCTCGCATTGGACACTTTATCTGTCCTGGGCCTTGTTCTCTGCCTTGTGCCTCACCGTGGCTCGATATATCGATCCATATGTGTTCGGGTTCTGCGCGCTCGGCGCAGCGTCCGTATCGAGTGTTCTCGTCATTGGCGCAATCATTCTGAGCTGGCGTCATCTGCATTGGGCGGTACTGAGCAGTATCCCGACGGTGTCGGCACTCATGATTCTGTCTTCATACAGGTGGGCATAGCCATGCCGCCTGACGAACGCATCAAGCCCGCGCCTTTCAGACGCCAGACTCGCAGCGACCGCGGCATCGGTTCGCCGTACCCACTTTCGACTTCGCGCACGCCGGCACATTCCGAAGCCCAACGCGCTCGCCTGTACAGCGGCGCTACCGCGAAGAAACGCCGCGCTGACGGCATACCCACCGACATCCGCGGCGTCCAGCCGCCGCTTCAGGCGCGCACCGAGTCCAACTGCTCGCCGTTCTTCACCACTTCCTGCGCCTTGGCATAGCTCTCGATCAGCAGCTGGTACGGCGGGAACACCGCGCTATAGGCTTCGGCCCACTGCAGCGCGTCTTCGCGGTTCCAGGTCTTCTGCACCTCCGAGCAGACGGCGGCCGTATCCATCGGCACCACGCCGGCCTGCACGATGCGCGCGAGCGTGATCTCCTGCGCCATTTTCGAATAGGTGCCCGACGCGTCGACCACGGCGAACACCTGGTAGCCGTCGTGCACGGCCGCGATGCTCGGGAAGGCCATGCATACGCTGGTGATGGTGCCGGCGATGATCAGCTGCCGGCGGCCCGTGGCCTTCACGGCGGCGACGAACTCGGGATTGTCCCAGGCGTTGATCTCGCCCCGGCGCGCGACGTACTGCGCGTGCGGCGCGTACTTGTGGATCTCCGCGATCAGCGGGCCGTTCGGTCCTTGCGGCACCGAGGCCGTGGTGATGACCGGGATCTTCGCCAGGCGCGCGACCTTCGCCAGCGTGGCGGCGTTGGCGCGCAGCTCCGTCATCGGCATGTCCTTGACGGTCTGGAACAGGCCGCTCTGGTGATCGATCAGCAGCATCACGGCATCGTCGGGATTGATGACGGGCCGGGCGCCGTTGAAGTTGGCGGGCGTGCTGGACGTATTCATGAGTTGCTCCTTCCAAGGATTCGATGCCCGGGTGGGCGATGAACCGCATCGCAGGCAGACCGGGCCGAAGCCCGGCCTGCCCGACGATCGGGGCGCTGATGTCGCAGGGACGTCAGGCCGTGCCGGCCTGCGCCTTTTGCGCGATGCCTCCGAAATGGCCGCTCTCGAAGTCCTCGATCGCCTGGCGAATCTCGGCCTCGCTGTTCATCACGAAGGGACCGTAGCCGACCACGGGCTCGTCGATCGGCGCGCCGGACAGCCACAGCACGGTGGCATCGCTGCCGGCTTCGATCGCCACGCCGCTGCCCGCGCGATCGAGATGCACGAGCTGCCCTTCCCGCGCGGTCTCTTCGCCGTTGATCAGCACCGCGCCGCGCAGCACCACCAGCGCCAGCGTGTGACCGTCCTGCGTGTCGAGACGGGCGACGCCGCCCTGCTCGAGGCGCAGGTCCCAGACGTCGATCGCCGTGAAGGTCTGCGCCGGGCCGCGCTGCCCGTCGAACTCACCGGCGATCACGCGCACGCGGCCCGCGCCGTCGGGCAGCGCCACTGAAGGAATCTGCGCGTCCAGCAGCGTCTGGTAGCGCGGCGTGGTCATCTTGTCCTTCGCGGGCAGGTTGACCCACAGCTGCACCATCTCGACGGTGCCGCCGCGCTCGGTGAAGGCGCGCGAGTGGAACTCCTCGTGCACGATGCCACCGCCGGCGGTCATCCACTGCACGTCGCCGGGGCCGATGCGGCCGCCGGCGCCGGTGGAGTCGCGATGCTCCAGCTCGCCCTGGTAGACGATCGTCACGGTCTCGAAGCCGCGGTGCGGGTGCTGGCCGACGCCGCGCGGACGCGCCGCCGGCTCGAAGCGGGTCGGCGCCGCATGGTCGAGCAGCAGGAACGGGCTCAGGTGCTGCTTGCCCAGGCCGTCGTAGCCGAACAGCGAACGCACCGGGAAGCCGTCGCCGACCCAGTGCGGGCGGGGTGCGCTGTACACGCCGAGGATCTTTTTCATGTTCGTCTCCTGATGCGCCGTGCGTCATGCATCGGCAATGGAAGGAGGATAGGAGCGGAACGGTGACGGCGGTAGACCGCTATATTGGATCTCACCGTCCTATCTCACGAACGATGCCGACGATGCGTGATCTGAACGATCTCTACTACTACGTCCAGGTGGTCGAGCACGGCGGGTTTGCGCCGGCGGGCCGCGCGCTGGGCATGCCGAAGTCCAAGCTGAGCAGGCGCATCGCGCTGCTGGAGGAGCGGCTCGGCACGCGGCTGATCCAGCGCTCGACGCGGCGCTTCGCCGTCACCGAGCTGGGCCGAACCTACTACGAGCACTGCAAGGCGATGTTGATCGAGGCCGAGGCGGCCGACGAAGCCATCGCGCTGACCCAGGTCGAGCCGCGCGGCATCGTGCGCATGAGCTGCCCCGTCGCGCTGCTCGATGCGCGCATCGCCGACATGGTGGCGGCGTTCATGGTTGCGCATCCGCGCGTGGAGATTCACCTAGAGGACACCAACCGCCGCGTCGACGTGGTCGGCGAAGGCATCGACGTCGCCATTCGCGTGCGGCCGCCGCCGCTGGAGGACAGCGAGCTCGTGATGCGCGTGCTGGGCGATCGCGGCCAGTGTCTGGTGGCCAGCCCGTCCTTACTGAAGAACGGCATCCCGCGCATGCCCGCCGATCTCGCGGGCTTGCCGAGCATGGATCTGGGCCTGCCGCAGCACGAGCACGTCTGGCATCTGCTGGGCCCCGACGGCGCGCAGGCGGCCGTGCGTCACCAGCCGCGCCTGGTCACGCGCGCGATGCTCGCGCTGCGCGCAGCGGCGATCGCGGGCGTGGGCGTCGTGCAGTTGCCATCGATGATGGTGCGAGCGCAGATCGAGCGCGGCGAGTTGATCCACGTGATCCCGGGCTGGGCCCCACGGCGCGAGATCATCCATGCGGTGTTCGCTTCACGGCGTGGCCTGCTGCCCGCCGTGCGCGCGCTGCTCGATTTCCTGGCGGAAGCGTTCGAGCGGCTGGAGGAGGATTGATGTGTAAGCTGCGAAGCTCCGTCGCGGCGCACGGCGGAAGAGATTCGTAGCCCGGGTGCAGCGTAGCGAAACCCGGGAGTTCCGCGGTCGCCGCGCAAAAGCGCGCGAACCGGCGCCGATCCCGGATTCGCTGCGCTCATCCGGGCTACAAGAAGGAAGCCTGTAGCGGAATCCGGGCGACGATGGCGCAGGCGTATGGGCCTTCGTCACTTCACGCGCCAACCCGGATTCCGCTGCACTTCGTCCGGGCTACGAATGCTTTGCCTTGTAGCCCGGATGAGCGCAGCGAATCCGGGGTTCGGCGGTGCTTGGGCGCAGGTGCCGGAACCGGCGCCCGATCCCGGGTTCCGCTACGCTGCACCCGGGCTACAAGAAGCGCGGATGAACTCCGGCGTTGGCCGCTCAGGCCGCCGCGCGGCGCCCGAAGTCGGGGATCTCCAGCGCCGGCAGCACCTTCTCCATGAACAGGCGCAGCTCTTCCAGCATGTCGTCCTTCGGCTGCTCGGCCCAGTGCCAGATCAGCACGATGTATTCCGCCGGCACGCGGTCGTAGATCACGCGCCACTGGCGGATGGACTCGTCGATCGTGCCGCCGATGAAGATCTCCGATTTCTTCATGCTCTCGATCAGGGTGCTCTCGTCGCCCTGCGGGAAGTGCGGGAAGAACGGGCCGTAGAAATTCTTGTAGACGTCGAGATCGTAACGGCGCACCTTCTCGTCGAACTCCGCCTGCGTCTTCGTGATGTGCGGCCAGCGCACGATGGCCTGGCGCTCGCACAGCGCGAAATCGAAACCGTGCTCGCGCGCGAGATCCACGTAGACCGTCGACAGATCGAAGATGCCCTGGTTGGACATGAAGTACACCGGCCGGAAGCCGTGGCGCGCGCAGAACTCGATCGAGTCGCGGCTCTTGCTCGCGGCGATGAACACCGGCGGGTAGGGTTTCTGGTAGGGCTTCGGCAGCACGCAGACCTTGCGCACGGCGCCCTGCTCGTCGACCTCGCCGGGCAGGCCGGCGTCGCGCGCGATCGCCGCGGCCGGGTAGCCCTGCACGCCCGTCGCCAGCGGGTACGGCGCCTGGTAGTACTTGCCGTCGAGCACGTTCTCCTGCCGCTGCCAGCAGTCGAGGATCATCTCGACGCGCTCCTCGAAGATCTCGCGGTTCCGCGCGTCGGCGCTGCTGCCGTCCGATACCGTCGCCGGCGTGTCCGTGAACTGCCCGAGCACGTTCGCCCAGCGCGACTGATAGCCGCGCGCGAAGCCGACGAAGAACTTGCCGCGCGTGAGGTGATCGAGGATTGCCGTCTCCTCGGCGACGCGGATCGGATCCTGGGTCGCGACTACGTAGCCGAGCGCGCCGACGTGCGCCTGCTTCACCTGCGAGGCCCAGTAGGCGTTCAGCACGCCCGGATTCGGACCGACCTCGTAGCCCTCGGAGTGGAAATGATGCTCGATGGTCGACAGCCCCCACACGCCCATCGCATCGGCTTCGCGCACGATGTCGGTCCATTCGTGGACGATGCGGTGATAGGCCTCGTTGTCGGCGCCGACGGGACGCTTGGCCTTGCGCGCGGCCTCGCCGCCGGCGGGAATCATGGGATAGAGCTGGACGATGACTTTCGGTAAGGGCATGGCAGGCGGTCTCCGCGATGGCGTCCGGCGCGGACGCTGCCGTGCCAGTCTAGGAACCGTGCCCTATCGGAACAATTCATGGATTTCTATACTGCCTATCAGCCCTTCCTATAAGTAACGGTCGATCCCCATGGACCTGAGGCTGCTTCGTGCCTTCGCGATCGCGGTCGAGCTCGGCAGCATCAACCGCGCGGCGGCGAAGCTCGGCTGCTCGCAGCCCAGCCTGAGTGCCCAGATTCGACAGCTCGAGCGGGAGCTCGGGACGGCGCTGCTCGTGCGCATGTCACGCGGCGTGACGCCGACCGCCGCGGGCCGCGAAGTCTATGGCTGCGCCACCGACGTGCTCGCGCGGGTCGAGGACACGCTGCGTGCATTGAGCGGCTGGGCCGACGGGAGCTTGCGCGCAGGCATCATCCCGACGCTGTCGAAGGGCCTGCTGCCGCGCATCCTGCCGGACTTCACCGCCCGTCACCCGCGTCTCGAGCTGCGCATCGTCGAGGCCTATACCGGCACGTTGATCGACGGCGTGCTCGCCGAGGAGCTGGATCTCGCGATCGGGGTGATGCCGCGGCGTGAGCCTTCGTTGCAGCGCCAGCGCCTCGGCCACGACGAGCTCGTGCTGATCGGCGGTCGCGCCGCGGGTCTCGGCGCTCGGGCGCCCGTCGATCTCGCGGCGCTGCCGCCGCAGAAGCTCGTGATGCCCTCGGTGCGGCACAGCCTGCGGGCCACGATCGATCGCCTGATCGACAACGGAACGCTCGCCGTCAGCCAGGCCATCGAGATCGACGGCCTGCTCGGCACGCTGCAGTTTCTCCGGCATTCGGATTTCATCGCCCTGCTGCCGCGCATGACGGTCGCCGATGAGATCGACGACCCGATGCTCGACGTCGCGGCGATAGCGACACCGCTGGCGCGTTTCGACTATGCGCTGGTCCATCGCCGGCAGTCGCCGCTTTCGCCGGCCGCGCGCGATCTGGTCGCGCGGCTCGCGGCCGGCATGCCCCATACCCGAGGCGCGTGACGAGCACGCCCGGCGCCGGGCCTTCGTCGAGCTCGAGCCGCGAGCCTTCCAAGGAAGCTCTGAGCAAATCCGTCCAGGGCTTGTCCGGAGCCGGCGAATCCGGGGCAAGCCCGGACACGCCTCCGCGACTCGAGTGCTTGCGCACTTGCATCGCGAGCGGGCCGTCCGTCGCCCGCGGAAACCCTGCTCTTGCAGAGTTTCCCCGGGCACCGCTCAACGCCCCGGGATGGGAAAGGCTTGCGGATCGAGAAAGCGATCGAGCACGTTGCCCGTGATGCGCGCGACGTTGTTGTCGTAGCCGTTGTGCGCCAGG
>JBFWSI010000200.1:0-6976 GCA_050248455.1 Gammaproteobacteria bacterium
GACGCCGAGCGACAGCCTGAGGCCCGTGAAGATCAGCGGCAGCGCCGAGGGCAGCACGATCCGGCGGATGCGGGTCCACCAGCCCAGCCGCAGCACGCGCGCGACGTTGACGAGATCGCGATCCACGCTCGCGACCCCGAGCGCGGTGTTGATCAGCGTCGGCCACAGCGAACACAGCGTCACCGTGACGGCCGAGTTCACGAAGGATTTCGGCGGACCGCCGTCGCCCGCCGTGTACACCGCGCTGACGACCAGCGTGACGATCGGCAGCCAGGCCAGCGGCGACACCGGCTTGAAGATCTGGATCAGCGGATTCAGCGCCGTCTGCACCACGCGACTGCTGCCGCACAGGAGACCGAGCGGCACCGCGACGAGCGTCGCGAGCACGAAGCCGGTGAAGACCGTGACGAGGCTGGTCGCGATCTGATCGAAGAAAGTCGGCTTGCCGGTCCAGCGATGATGGACGATGCGCGCCTGCGGATCGGCCGCGACGCGCGCCGCATTGCGCGCGGCCTGGCGCGCCTCGAATGCAGCGGCTTTCGCGCGCTCCACGCGATGCGCATCGACGAGGCCCGCGTAGGCTTCGACGACCGCGAGGGGGCCGGGAATCGAGCCGAGGCTGGTGCGCACGCCGGCGGCACCGAGCTGCCACAGGCCGAGGAACGCGGCGAAGGCGCACAGCGGCAGGCCGATCCGGAACGCGAGCGAACGCCACTGGCCGGCAGGATCGTCGCCGGCGACGACGCGCAGCAGCGGCGCAATCCAGCCGAGCCCGGCGCGCTCGCAGAAGCGGGCGCCGTGAGTCGCGAGACGGACGAGCGTGGACATGATCGATACCTCGCTTCAGGGTGCGTCGATGCCGGCCGGCGTCGCCGTCGCGACGACGTCCTTCAGGCCGATCGGAAACTTCGCCGGGTAGGCATTCGGGGCCGATGCATCGAAGTCGATGCCGTCGATGAACGGCGCGGCGGGCGCGCTCGCCTGCGGATCGGCGGGCAGCATCGTCGCCGGCGCCGCGCCGGCGGCGATCAGCTCGCTCGCGGCTGCGCGATAGAGATCGGGACGATAGGTGCGCGTCGCGATCGCGTGGTACCACGCGTCGGCTTGCGGCTGCGCGATCTGCCCCCAGCGCCGCATCTGCGTGAGATACCAGATCGCGTCCGAGCGGAACGGATAGCTCGCGTACTGCGCGAAGTAGCGGTTGGCATCCGGCAGCGGGCGCTCGTCGCCGTCCGCATAGCGATACGTGCCGCTCAGCGGGCCGCGCAGCACGGCCGCGTCGGCGCCGACGTACTCGGGACGCGACAGCAGCGCGACGAGCGCCTCGCGATGCGCCTCGTCGTCCAGCCACATCGACGCGCGGATCAGCGCACGCAGGATTGCCCGCGTCGTCTCCGGATGGCGGGTCGCGAAGTCCGCGCGCAGGCCGAGGACCTTCTCGGGCGTGCGGCCCCAGATCTCGCCGGCAGTGACTACGGGCACTCCGATCCGCCGGCGTGCGGCCTGCTGGTTCCACGGTTCGCCGACGCTGAAGCCCGCGATCGTGCCCGCCTCCAGCGTCGCCGGCATCTGCGGCGGCGGCGTGACCGACAGCAGCACCTCGGCATCGCTCTGGCCGCTGGCGTCGCCCTCGTCGTAGTAACCGGGATGAAGGCCGCCGGCGGCGAGCCAGTAGCGCAGCAGATAATTGTGCGTCGAAGTCGGGAACACCATGCCCATCGCGAAAGCTTTGCCGGCGCGCCGCCACTGCGCGACGACGGGTTTCAACGCGGATGCGGCGATCGGATGCGCAGGCTCGTCGCCGTCCCGCGCGAGGCCGGGCGCCATCGCCGCCCATACGTCGCGACCGAGCGTGATGGCGAGCGTGTTGAGGCCGAGGGCGATCGGCGCGATCAGCTCGGCCTGCGTGCCGACGCCGGCGGACGCGCCGAGCACCTGGCCCGGCAGCATGTGCGAGCCGTCGAGCGAGCCGTCGATCACGCGATCGAGCACGATCTTCCAGTTGGCCTGGGCTTCGAGCGTGACGTACAGGCCCTCGTCCTCGAAGTAGCCTCGTTCGTAGGCGACGACGAGCGGCGCGCAATCGGTCAGCTTGACGAAGCCGAAGTGCAGATCGGGTTTCTCCGGCTCGCCCGCGTGCGGCCGTGCGCAGACGGCGGCGAGCATCAGCGCGCACAGCGCAATCGAGCGAAGGCGCGGCGTTCCACTTCCCATTCGTTGCTCCTCGGCACGGACCGGGCGAAAAAAAAGGCGTCGCAGCTCACGCGTGGGCGCGAGCTTGCGGACGCCTTTGTCCGGACGCGAACGCCGCCGTTGGCGTCCGCGCGGGCGGTGCGCGCAAGCGCGTCACCGCCGTGTACGAATCAGAGCAAATCCCTTGCCAGGCGCGCGATGCGCGCGGCATCGCAGCGGCGCGCGCGCCTCAAGTCGCTGATTCACCGCGGCCCCGTGCGCACTGCGCGCGCCGGCGCGCAGGCTTCATCGGCGTCGGCAGTGCGCGCATCGATGCAATGGGACTGCATGCGGCGCACGTCGGCGGTGCGCGGCTGCACCGGCCTGCCTCACGCCGGCGCAATCTCGCCGGGCTGCGTCAGCGCAAAACCGCGCGCGTAGCGGGCCGGCTCGCTGCCGTCCCAGGCACGGCCGTCGCACAGCACGGCGCTGCGCCACGGCTGCGCGGGCAGCGGCACCGCGCAGCGCGCCGCGGCCGCGCCGTAGAGCGCGAGATCGTTGACGTCGGCGACGACGGCAGCGTAGTCGACGTCCGGCGCCAGCCGGCCCCAGCGCACGAACTGCGTCAGGAACCACGTCGCATCGGACAGGTAGGGAAAGCACACGCGACCGCGATCGAAGAAGCGCACCGCGTGCGCATCCTGCCAGCTCGCGCCGAGACCGTCGCGATAGCGACCGGCGAGACGCTCGGCGATCAGCGTCGCCGCGCCGCCGACGTATTCCGCGCGCGCGAGCAGACGCGCGAGCTCGCGCGGGCTCGCCTCGGTTTCGAGCCAGCGCGCGGCATCGAGCAAGGCGGCGATCAGCGCGCTCGCGTGCTCGGGCCGTGTGCGCGCATAGCGGCGCGTCATGCCGAGCACCTTCTCGGGATGATCGGGCCAGATCGCCTGCGAGGTCGTCACGGTGTAGCCGCAGCCGTCGGCCACGGCGCGCGCGGGCCAGGGCTCGCCCGCGCTGTAGCCGTCGATGTCGCCGGCCGCGAGCCGTGCCGCCATGTGCGGGGGCGGCACGGTGACGCGGCCCACGTCGCGGTAGGGATGGATGCCCTGCGCGGCGAGCCAGTAATCGAGCCACAGCGCATGCGTGCCGAGCGGGAAGGTGTCGGCGAAGCGCAGCCGCACGTCGCCGTCGCGCAGATGCGCGGCGAGGCTGGCGCCGTCCGTCACGCCGGCCGCGGCGAGACGCCGCGACAGCGTGATGGCCTGGCCGTTGCGGTTGAGCGTCATCGCGACGCACATCGCCGTGGCCGGCATGCCGATCCCGAGATGCATGCCGTAGGCGAGCCCGTAGAGCAGCTGCGCGGCGTCGAGCGTGCCGACGAAGAGCTTGTCGCGGATCGCCGCCCACGACGTTTCGCGGGCGAGGCTCAGGCGGATGCCGTGGCGGCGATCGAACTGCAGCGCGGCGGCGACGATCAGCGGTGCGCTGTCCGTCAGCGGCACGAAGCCCACGCGCACCACCGGCTCGCCGCCCGTCACGACAGCAGCTCCGCCGCGGCGATGAGGCTGCGCGCGAGCTCGCCCAGCCTGAGATTGCGATCCATCGCCATGCGGCGCATCGCCGCGTAGGCCTGGGCCTCATCGAGTTTACGTGTCTTCATCAAGAGCCCCTTCGCACGTTCGACCAGCTTGCGCTCCTCCAGCGCCAGGCGGGCGTCGTCGAGCTCGCGGCGCAGGCTCTGGAACTGCTCGAAGCGCGCGATTGCGACGGCGAGCACGCTGCGCACGCGCTCCACTTCGATGTCGCCGACCACATAGGCCGCGACGCCGGCTTCGACGGCCTGGCGGATCAGCGCCGGGTCGTCGTCGCGCGTGAAGACGAGCAGCGGACGCGGGCGATCGCGCGTGATCGCCTGCATGCCTTCGAGCGTGTCGCGATCGGGTGAGTCGGTTTCGATCACGACGACATCGGGTTGGACGCGCGCCACTTCCGCATACAGATCCTGGCCGCTCACGGGGCGCGACACGACGCCGTGGCCCGCTGCGAGCAGCGCGGCGGCGAGCAGATCCGCGCGGGCGGCACAGGCGTCGACCAGCATGATGCGCAAGGCGCTCATGCGCGCGCCGGTGTCGGGCGCGCGCGGCGACGGCGGGAGGTGCGAAAATTCTTCATGAGTCGCGTCGGTAGCGGCGAACGCGTTCTGCTCGTCCTGACGAGGAGGGAGCAAGATGCGCGCCATGCTCGCAAGCCGTCGCGCGCGAGCCGGAACGGCCGGACGTTTCGCACGGCCGGTGGTCGCGTGCCGCTCGCAGCGCCGTGCCTGCGGGTGACGGCGCGAGCAGCTTCGGTCGCCGCGCGTCGGCGACAGTGCGAAGGCACCGTGCCCCGTCACGGATCGCCGCGCACGATTTTGGCGAGACTCAGCCGCTGCCGCCCAGTGCGAGATCCACGACCCAGGCGGCGATCGCCTCCTGCAGCACCGGCGCGTCGCCGGCCGCCGTGCCGACGGCGATCGCCAGCTGCGGATGGCGCAGGCGCAGGGCCGCGACCAGCGCCGGCAGGTCCGATTTGAGATGCCGGCCGCGACCCCAGAACAGCGGCAGCAGCAGCACGCGCTCGACGCCGTGCGCGTGCATGTCGACCAGCGCGTCATCCAGCGTCGGCGCCATGTACTCGAGGAAGGCGACGCCGACGCGCGTCGCCGGCAGGCGCGTGCGCACGCGCGCCGCAATCGCGTGGAAAGGCGCGGCCCAGTCGGGATCGCGGGCGCCGTGCGCGTAGAGGACGATGCCCGGCGCGCTCATCGCGGCGGCGCGCCGCGATCGCCGATCGGCGCGGCGTAGGCATCGCGCACGAGCGTGGCGACGTCGCGGCCGGTCAGCGACTCGAGGAAGGCGCGCAGCGCGTCGCGCTCCTCCTTCGATAGCTCGAGCGGCCGCAGGCGCGGGTCCAGGCCTTCGTTCGGCACGCCGCCGGCGGCATAGAAGTCGATGACGGCGGCGAGCGTCGGCAGCGAGCCGTCGTGCATGTACGGCGCCGTCAGTGCGACGTTGCGCAGGCTCGGCGTGCGATAGCGCCAGCGATCCGCCGGATCGAGCGTCACTTCGTAGCGGCCCAGATCGTTCGGCGGCGTCTCGCTGGACGCCGCGATGTCGGCGCCGGCGACCGCGAGGCGCTGGCCCGGCGCGACGAGGACGTCGAGCGTGCCGCCGCCGCTCGGTCGCATCGAATGGCGGTAGCCGATGCCGGTGTTGTGCAGTTCGTGATCGGTGAACAGCGCGGACTCCTCGCCGACGAGATGGCAGGCGCTGCAGCCGGCCTTGCCGGTGAAGAGCGCGAAGCCGCGTCGCGCGGCCGCGGACAACGCGGCGGCGTCGCCGCCGTAGCGCCAGCGATCGAAATCGCTGTCGCCGGCGACGAGGGCGCGCTCGTAGGCGGCGAGCGCGGCGCCGACGGTCGTCATCGTCACCCGCGGTTCGTCGGGGAAGGCGGCGGCGAACGGCGCGGCGTACTCCGGCAGTGCCGCGAGCTCGTCGAGCACGTAGCCGATCGACGGATTGCCCATCTCGTTGAAGGCCAGCAGCGGGCCCCACACCTGCTGCTCGAGGTGGCTCTCGCGCCCGTCGTGGAACAGCCGCGGCAGGAAGCCGACGTTCAGCAAGCTCGGCGCGTTGCGCTTGACGGTGCGGCCTTCGATGCCGATCGGCGTCATCAACTCGTTGTTCGTGAACCCTTGATCCGGCACGTGGCAGCCGGCACAGGCCAGCGTGTCGTTGTGCGAGAGCCGGCGATCGAAGAACAGCTTGCGGCCCAGCGCGATCTGCGCGTCGCTGGGCACGGGTCCGTTCAGCGCCTCGCGCGGCAGCCCGCGCGGCGGATCCGCGAGGCGCGCGCGCAGCGCGGCGGGCGCGGCCCCGCGCGCGCTCAGCGCCCGGGAGCGGGTCGCGTTTTCCGCGCGCTCGTAGCCGCGCTTGTCGTCGCCGGGACCGGGCGGCGTCGCGCGCGCCGGCGTCGCGGCGGCGGGTGCGGCCGGGCTCGTCTTCGCCGCGAGCGCGAGCGTGCGGATGTCGGCGGCGAGCATCGAGGCGTGCAGGAAGCTCGTCGTGTATTCGTTGCGGATGCGGCCGTCGCCGTCGACGAGGTAGACGCGCAGCACGTGCGAGAACGCACCGCCGTCCGCGCTGCGCTCGACGTCCTGGCCGTAGGCCGCGAGCAATGCGGCGAGTGTGGCCTCGTCGCGCGGGACGCCGAAGATCCACTCGATGCCGGGCTTGCGGAAGTGCTTCGCATAGTCGGCGAGCGCGGCCGGCGTGTCGCGCGCGACGTCGAAGCTCAGGCTGACGAAGCGCACGCGGCCGGCGAGCGCGGCGTCCTTGGCGATCTCCGTCGCGGCCTGGCCGACGACGAAGCTCGCGAGCGGACAGCCGTTCGCGTCCGGGCACTGCGTGTAGACGAAGGACAGGACCGTGATCCCGTCGCGGTAGATCTCGTGCAGCCGGCGCGGCGTGCCGGTGTCGTCGACGAACTCGGCGTCGGCGGCGGCGCGGATCGGCGGCAGCGCGTAGGTGCCGGGCACCGGCGGCGCATAGGGCAGCGTCGTCCAGCCCGGGGCCGGCGGCGCGGCGTCGTGGCCCTCGTGCGCCGCGACGCCGGCGCAGAGCGCAGCGGCGCATGCCCAGGCACAGAGGCCGCGCCCGCGGCCTCGCGACGCTCGCCGCCTCAACGCGGGACGGGCCTCAGCGCTCGCGCACGGCGAGCGCCGGGGCGTCCGCGGGCTGCGCGTGGCGCGCATAGATCGAGCGCG
>JBFWSI010000201.1:0-6960 GCA_050248455.1 Gammaproteobacteria bacterium
CATCGCAATGGCCGTGATCGCGACGCTCGGCACGCGCGTGCGGGTGGCCATCTCCGCGGCGCGGATCGCGCGCGTGACGGCGAAGCCGTCGAGCTCCGGCATCTGGCAATCCATCAGCACGAGATCGAAGGCCTGCGCGCGCCAGCGCGCGAGCGCCTCGCGGCCATGGTTCGCGATCGTGACCACGCAGCCGAGGCTCTCCAGCATGCTGTGCGCGATTTCCTGATTGACCGCGTTGTCCTCGGCCAGCAGCACGCGCGCGCCGCCGAAATCGAACTGCACGTCGCGCTCGCTCGGGGGCGGTGAGCGCGGCGCGCCGGCATCGGCGAGCAGCGCGAGCAGCGTGTCCGCCAGCTCGCGCCGCCGGACGGGTTGCGTCAGGATCGCGGCGGCCCCCGCGCGGCGCGCGGCCGCGAGCTGCTGCGTGTCCGACATCGGCAGCAACAGCACGCAGGCGGTGTCGCGCAGCGCGCCGTCGGCCTGCACGGCGCACAGCAAGCCGTGTCCATCCAGATTGCCGCCCGGTGCCGGGGCTATCAGCAGCGCGCGGAAAGGCGCGTCGTGGGCACGCGCGGCGCGCAGCATCGCCAGCGCGGCCGCGACGTCGGCGACGGTGTCGGCCTGGGCGCCGAGCTCGCTCAGCACGCCGGCAAGCACTGCGCGTTGGGTCGCGCTGCCGGCGACCACCAGCACGCGCGCCTGGGACAATGCGGCCTCCGCGACCGCTGTCGCCGCCACGACGGGAACGTCCACCGAGAACCGGAAACGGGCGCCGCGTCCCGGCGCGCTGTCGACGCCGATCCGTCCGCCCATCAGCTCGACGAGCTGGCGGCAGATCGCGAGCCCGAGGCCCGTGCCGCCGAAACGGCGCGACATCGAGCCGTCGGCCTGGCTGAAGGGCTGGAACAGGCGCGCCTGCGCCTCGGCTTCGATGCCGATGCCGGTATCGCGTACCGAGAAGCACAGGCCGCAGTCTTCGCGCGGCATCGACGGCGCGTCGTGCTCGCGCTCGATCGCCAGCACCACCTCGCCCGTATCGGTGAACTTGATCGCGTTGCCGAGCAGGTTCAGCAGGATCTGGCGCAGGCGCAGCGGATCCGCCCGCACGCGCGCGGGGACCTCGGGCGCGACGCGACATGCGATCTCGAGCCCTTTCTGCTGGGCCTGCAGCGCGAACAAATGCACGGCATCGTCGGCGAGCTCGCGGAGATCGACGTCGACGGGATGCAGCTCGACGCGGCCGGCCTCGATCTTCGAGAAGTCGAGGATATCGTTGAGGACCGCCAGCAGGGCCTGGCCCGAGTCGCGAATGGTTTCGGCGCGGCGGCGCTGCGTGTCGTCGAGGGCCGAGTCGATCAGGAGCTCCGTCATGCCCAGCACGCCGTTCATCGGCGTTCGAATCTCGTGGCTCATGACGGCGAGGAACTCGCTCTTGGTCCGCGCGAGGCGCTCGGCGGCGGCACGCGCCTCGTCCAGCGACACCCGGCTCGCGAATTCCTGGCGCAGCAGGTATTCGCGCCACCAGCCGATGCCGACGACCAGCGTGAACACCGTCACGACGTGATAGGACCAGTACGCGGCCTCGTACGCGGTGAAGCCGGCCCCCGCCCACACCGCGAGCTCGAAGGCGGCGAGGATCGTCACGCCGGACATCAGCGCATGGCGGAACTGCACGCCGAGGATCACGAAGCAGTAGAACTCGAGGAACGTGAAATTCAGGATGCCGACCCAGCTGCGGATCCCCGCCCCGCCTTCGGCCTCGATGCGCAGCAGGATCCAGAACAGGCAGATGGCGACGAGCGCGATGAAGCCGGCCATCACGGCCTGCCAGTGGCGACGCGCGACGGGCAGGAAGGTGTAGGCGAGCCCGACACCGAGCAGCGGCATGCAGATCTGGATGCGCAGCAGGTTCGCCTGCACCGCCGGGTGCGCGAAGTAATCGACCGCGAAATCGCCGAACACGAGGAGCATGCCGAGCACGAGGCTGACCTGCGCGCAGCGCAGGTAGGTCGCGACGTAATGTGCGACGAAGCGGCGCTCGAAGGCAGCGGGCGTGAACGCGAGCAGCAGCCGCAGCGGCAGGCGGGGCGTCTGTGCGCTCGTCTCCATCGCTCAGACGGCCGCCGCCCGTGGGCGCGCCCGGACGCACCGGGACTTCGCTGCCGATCCTGGCCGCCGGCCGGGCTGTGCGCACACGCCATGCATGCGGCCTGTGGCGGCGCGCGCTGGCGAAGCTTGAGGAAGCAGCCGCCGGCTTGCGCGGTCGGCGGCCGGCCGGGCTCGGCGTCCGCGCCGCGCGAGGCGGCGCGGAACGGCCGCTCAGTGCTCGAAGGGCTGCGGCCGCGGCGTCTCGTCGCCGGACGGCGGCAGGATCGGCAGCTGGAAGGACGGCTGATCGCCCGTCAGGGTCTTAAGGAAGGCGACGATCTGCGCGTTCTCCGCCGGCGTGAACTGCTTGCCGAGCTGCAGGCGTCCCATCGTGTCGACCGCCTCGGTCAAGGTGTTCGCGGCGCCGTCGTGGAAGTACGGATAGGTCAGCTCGACGTTGCGCAGCGTCGGCACCTTGAAGTTGAAGCGATCGGCGTCCTTCCCCGTCACCGCGCTGCGGCCCTCCGCCGGGCTCTTCGCCTCGTACTTGGCGACGATGCCCATCTTCTGGAACGAGCTGCCGCCGACGCCGGGACCGTTGTGACAGCCGACGCAGCCGCTCTCCTTGAACAGCTTGTAGCCCGCGAGCTCGTCGGCGGACAGGGCTTTCTCATCGCCGAGCAGCCAGCGGTCGAAGCGCGAGCCGGGCGTGACCAGCGTCTTCTCGAACTCGGCGATCGCGGCCGTGACTTCGTTGATCGTGATCTCGCCGGTGCCGAACACCTGCTTGAACTCGCGGACGTAGCCGTCGATCGAATCGAGCACGGCGATCGCGAGCGTATGCGTGAACGCCATCTCGCCCGGGTTCGCGATCGGGCCGCCGGCCTGTTCCTTGAGATCCGCGGCACGGCCGTCCCAGAACTGGGCGACGTTGAGGCTCGAGTTCAGCACCGTCGGCGCGTTGATCGGGCCTTGCTGCCAGTGATCGCCGATCGAGGTCGGGATGTTGTCCGTGCCACCCATCGACAGGTTGTGACAGGAGTTGCACGAGATGAAGCCGGACTTCGACATGCGGGGATCGAAATACAGCTTCTTGCCGAGCTCGGCGAGGCCGAGGTTGATCTGTTGCGGCGGCGTGATGGGCTGGATCGGCTCTTCGGCGGCCGCGGCGGCGCCCGCCAGCAGGGCGAGCGCCAGCGGCAAGGCGCGCATCTTCATCGGAAGCAACTCCTGTCATGTCATCGATTGCGCCCAGCATCCCACTCGCCCGGCGATCGAGTTTTGATGGAGGTCAACGACGAGGCAGCAGCGCGATGAGAATCGACGCGCACCGATTTGTAGCCCGGGTGCAGCGTAGCGGAACCCGGGATCGGGCGCCGATGTTGGCGCCTGCGCCGACAAGCGCCGATCCCGGGTTCCGCTATCGGCGGCCTTCGCTCACGCGACCGCGAAACCCCGGTAGCCGCTCTGCTGTGCCTCGTCGCAGATCTTGCGGTAGTTGCCGACACCGCCGATGTACGACAGCAGGCGCCGCGGCTTGCCTTCGATGTTGTCGCCGGTGTACCAGGACTTCGTGCGCATCAGCAGCGTCGAGTTCGCGACCTCGTCGTGATGGCGCACCCACTCGTTCTCGCGCTCGAGCGTCGGCTCGATCGCGCGCTTGCCGTTCGCGCGCAGCCAGGTGATGCAGTTCGCCACCCAGTCGACCTGCTGCTGCAGGCAGGTCGTCATGTTGCAGAAGGCGGTCGACGGGGCGAGCGGCCCGGCGACGGTGAAGAGGTTCGGGAAGCCGTGGACCTGCAGGCCCAGGGTCGAGCGGATGTCCTTGCTCCACAGCTCGGTCAGCGAACGGCCGTCGCGGCCGCGCACGTCCATGCGCGCGAGCGCGCCGGTGCCGGCATCGAAGCCCGTCGCGAGGATGACGACGTCGAGCTCGAACTCGCGGCCGTCGACGACGAGGCCCTTGTCGGTGAAGCGCTCGATCGGCGTCGCGCGCACGTCGATCAGCTCGACGTTGTCGCGATTGAAGGCTTCGTAGTAGCCGTTCTCGAGCGGCACGCGATAGGTGCCGAAACCGTACAGGCGCGGCACCAGCTTCTCGGCGACCTTCGGATCCTTGATCTGCGCGCCGATCTTCCCGCGCACGAACTCGGACACCTCCTCGTTGATCGCCGGATCGACCAGCGACTCCTGGAAGCCGCCGACCCAGATCGCGAGCGAGCCGTCGGCCCACAGCTTCTCGTGCTCGGCCTGGGGGTGCGCGGGCGTCTGGGCGTGCCAGGACGGCAGGTGGAAGTCGAAGTCGAAGCCGGCGAAGGTGTGGTGCACGTGCTCGCGCAGGCGCGGGTACTGCGCGCGCCATTCGGCGAAGCGCTTGGCGTCGTAGCGCTCGTTGTTCATGCGCACCGCGTACTGCGCGGTGCGCTGGAAGACCTTCAGCTCGGCGACCTGGCTCGCGATGGTCTGAATCACCTGGATGCCCGTCGCGCCGGTGCCGACGACGCCGACCTTCTTGCCCTTCAGATCGAGGTCGCGCGGCCAGCGCGCCGTGTGCGCGATGATGCCCTTGTACTGCTCGTGGCCGGGGAACGGCGGCACCTTCGGCGCCGACAGCATGCCCGCGCAGCTGACGAAGTACTTCGCGGTGTAGCGCTCGCCGCCCTCGGTCTCGACGGTCCAGCGTGCCGTCGCCTCGTCCCAGCGCGCGTGCGCGACGCGCGTATCGAAGCGATAGTGCTTGCGCAGATCGAACTTGTCGGCGACGAAGTTCAGGTAGCGCTCCGTCTCGGGCTGCGCCGGAAAGCGCTCGCTCCAGTCCCATTCCTTCAGCAGCTCGTCCGAGAACCAGTACTGGTAGACATAGGACTGCGAATCCACGCGCGCGCCGGGATAGCTGTTCCAGTACCAGGTGCCGCCGACGTCCGGGGCAGCGTCGAAGGCCTGGAAGCTCAGCCCCAGCTCGCGCAGGCGATAGACGGCATAGAGGCCGGCGATACCGGCGCCGACGATGATGGCGTCGAAGTCATTGTTGCGCTGCATTATTCACCTCGGGATGGCGCGGCGGATTGCCGAAAAAACTGGCGCGCAGTATCCGCACCGCCGCCGCCGACGGGCAGTCGTCCTTGATGACAAGGTAGGGGTTAATTCATGACACTAGGCGCATGAGACCCGAGGATTTCGACCAGGTGACGATGCCGAACACCTCCATCAGGCTGCTGATGCAGGAGTTCGCCGATCACGCGGCGATCGCCGAGGGCACCGGAATTCCGCCCGAGGCCCTGGCCGACTATCCCCATCCGCTGACGGTGCGGCAGGCCCTGCGCTGTATCGCGAACGTGCTGCCGCTGCGCCCGGGGCCCGACTGGCATCTGCAGTGGGGCAAGCGCATGGCGGAAAACTTTCACGGCGCGGTGACCGTCGCCGGCCTCACGGCGCCGACGCTGGGCGACGGGCTGGACGTCTTCATCCGCTACATGCCCGATCGCGTGCCCTATCTCGACTGGCGCAGCCGCAGCGCCGGCGACAGCTTCCGCTGCACGGTGATGCCGCGCGCAGACCTCGGCGCGATCGGCCACATGCTGATCGAGATCCCGCTGGTGGTGATGCACGAATACGTGCGCGTGATGCGCTCGGGCCCGCTCGCGGGCGCCCGCCTCGAGCTCGCCTATCCCGCGACCGAATATCGCGACCGCTATGCGCTGTACTTCGACTGCCCGGTCCAATTCGACCGGCCGCACAACGCGCTGGTGATCCCGACCGCCTGGCGCGCGATTCCGAACATCGACTTCGACGAGGCGGCCTGGCGTCTTGCGCTCGCGCGCTGCGAGGCCGCGGCGCAGGCGCGCGACGAGCGCGACGTCGTCGAGCGCGTCCGCCGCGTGCTGAGCGACGGGGTCGCGGCCGCGGGCAGCGGCGCACCGCCGACGCTGGAACAGGTCGCCGCCCGCCTGCACCTGTCCTCGCGCACGATCATCCGCCGCCTGCGCGCGATCGATTCGAGCTTCCAGCTCGAGACCGAGCGCGTGCTGAAGTCCCGCGCGACCGCCCTGCTCGCCGACCGCACGAACCGCGTCCAGGACGTCGCCGCCCGCCTCGGCTACGCCGATGCGGCGAGCTTCAGGAAGGCCTTCAAACGCTGGTTCGGCGCGGCACCGGGAGAATGGCGCGAGGGCGATGTGCGAATTCCCTGAGCTGTGCCCGTGGAGAGCTCTTTTTTGCCACAGAGAACACCGAGAACACCGAGGAAGATGAGGTAACTTAATAGATATTTGAAAGGCGCCCAACCTTCGGCAAACACCGAAACGTGGCACTACGCCACTCTCATCTTCCTCTGTGTTCTCGGTGTTCTCGGTGGCAAAAAACAGCCGTCAGACGGCACTCGCGCAACGTGCCGGCACTCAACCCCGCTCCAGCAGCATCCGCAGATCGATGATCGCCGCGTTCGCGCGCGAGATGTACGAGGCCATCACCAGCGAGTGGTTGGCGACGAAGCCGAAGCCTTCGCCGTTGAGCACCATCGGGCTCCACATCATGTCCTGCGTGCTCTCGAGCTCGCGGATCACCTGGCGCAGGCTGACGAGCGCGTTGCGCTTGTCGAGCACGGACGCGAAGTCCTGCTCGACCGCGCGCAGGAAGTGCAGCAGCGCCCAGCTCGAGCCGCGGGCTTCGTAGAAGACGTCGTCGATCTGCAGCCACGGCGTCTGCACCACCAGCACGTCCGGGCCCTGGCTCGACTGCTCGGCGCCGGCCTCGCCGGCGAGATCGGTGTTGACGCGCACTTGGCCGACGCTCGCGGACAGCCGCTGCGACAGATCGCCCAGGCGCTTCTCGACCACCGCGAGCCAGTTGCGCAGATTGTCGGCGCGCGCATAG
>JBFWSI010000202.1:0-6952 GCA_050248455.1 Gammaproteobacteria bacterium
CGCGCGGCGCTGCAGACGCCGCCGCTCGCGCCGGGTGTGGTCGTCGTACAGTTCCGGATCCCGCGATTGCAGCACGCGCGAGCGATCGATCGTGCGTCCGAGGCGGCTCGTCAGCACGCCCAGCACCGCGCCGACGCCGGTCAGCAGGAAGACCGGCGCCGTCGCGAGGCTGATGGCGTGTGCGATGCTGGTGATCGGCGCCTGCAGCGCGCCGGCCGCTTCGTTCACGAACGACAAGGCCATCGCGGGACAAGCGCGCTCATTCGGGCAGCGTGACGCCCGAGCCGCCCATCTCGGCGGGCACGTCCTGCATCTTCGGCAGGCCGTCCTTGATGCGCAGCTTGGTCTCGCCGTAGAAGACGTGCAGGCCGGGCTTGAACTCGACGCTCGGCACGATCGCCGCGTAGACGTCGACGAGGCCCATCTGCGGATGATCGGTCATCAGATGGCCGCCGCACTTCGTGCACCATTTGCGCGAACTGCCCGGCGTCTTGTTGTAGGTGCCGATGAGCTCGGCGCCCTGCGTCACTTTCACCTGGTCCGGCGCCCACAGCGAGAAGGCGTTGATGGGACCCGCGGACCAGTGGCGGCAGGATTCGCAGTGGCAGTAGCCCTGTGCGACCGGCGCGCCCGTCACCTCGAGTTTCACTGCGCCGCAAAAGCAGGCGCCTTGATGTGTCTGTCCGGCATTCATGTCTGTGCTCCCTTCGGCGCGCATGGGCGCCCTTGCTGCGGATGTCATGGCCAGGGCCGGCCGCTCGAGCGTCGCATCCCGCGACCCGCGCAGTGTAGCCTCGTCGCGACCCGGCATGGCAAGATTCGACCGACTTCATTCATCACGGGAGTACGGCGCATGGCCAGGCTGGCGGGCAAGATTGCAATCATCACCGGCGGCGCCGCCGGGATCGGGCTCGCGTCCGCGCGGCTCTTCGTCGCCGAGGGCGCCAAGGTCCTGCTGGTCGACGTGCAGCGGGCCCAGCTCGACGCCGCCGTCGCCGAGCTCGGCGAAGGACAGGTGATGGCGATGGCCGCGGACGTCAGCGATCCGGCGCAGACCCAGGCCTACGTCGACGCCGCGCTCGCGCGCTGGGGTCGCGTCGACGTGCTGTTCGCGAATGCCGGCATCGAGGGCAAGGTCGCCCCGCTTGCCGAAGCCGCGCTGGAGGACTACGAGCGCGTGATGGCGGTGAACGTGCGCGGCGTGTTCCTCGCGCTGAAGGCCGTCCTGCCGGTGATGCAGAAGCAGGGCGGCGGCAGCATCGTCATCACGTCCTCGCTGGGCGGCCTGCGCGGCACGCCGCGCATCGGGCCCTACATCGCCTCCAAGCACGCCGTCGTCGGCCTGATGAAGACCGCGGCGCTGGAAAATGCGCGCTACAACATCCGCGTCAACACCATCAACCCGGCGCCGATCGACACGCGCATGGTGCACTCGCTGGAGCAGCAGTGGGCGCCCGGCGCGCCGGAGAAGATCGCAGCGCGGATGGTGAACGGCGTGCCGCTGCAGCGTTACGGCACGCCGGCGGAAGTGGCCCAGCTCGCCTTGTTCCTCGCCAGCGACGAGAGCAGTTTCTGCACCGGCAACGCTTTCCCCGTCGACGGCGGGATGTCGGCGTCGTGAAGTTCGGGCTGTTCTACGAGCACCAGCTGCCGCGGCCGTGGGCGCCGGACAGCGAGCACCGGCTGCTGCAGGACTCGCTGGTCCAGATCGAGCTCGCGGATCGCCTGGGTTACGACTACGCGTGGGCCGTCGAGCATCATTTTCTCGAAGAATATTCGCATTCGTCGGCGCCCGAGGTCTTCCTCGGCGCGGCGAGCCAGCGCACGCAGCGCATCCGCCTCGGCCACGGCATCGTGCAGCTGACGACGAATCATCCGGCGCGCGTCGCCGAGCGCATCGCGACGCTCGATCTCCTGAGCAACGGCCGCGTCGAGTTCGGGATCGGCGAAGGCTCGAGCGTCACCGAGCTCCATCCCTTCGATCGCCGCTATCGCGACAAGCGCGCGATCTGGGAAGACGCCGTGCGCTGCCTGCTGCCGATGTTCTGGGAAACGCACTGGGAGTACGACGGCGAGCACTTCAAATTTCCGGCGCGCAACGTCGTGCCGAAACCGCTGCAGCAGCCGCATCCGCCGCTGTGGGTCGCCTGTTCGCAGATGGAGACGATCCGCATGGCGGGTCGCCGCGGCATGGGGGCGCTCGCGTTCCAGTTCCTGAACGCGGACAGCGCGCAGGCCTGGGTGCACGCCTACTACAACGCGTACACGAAGACCTTGGACAAGCTGACGAACTACGCGACGAACCCGAACCTCGCGATCGTCGCCGGCTTCATGTGCGCGCCGACCGACGAGGAAGCCGAACGGCTCGCCGACGGCTGGACCTTCTTCCAGTTCTGCCTCGCGTTCTACGGCAAGCACGGCCCGATCGCGCCGGGCAGCCTTTCGCTGTGGGACGAATACGAGGCCTGGCGCGCGAGCGGGGAGGGCAAGGGCAGGGGCGTGTCGCTGGTCGGATCGCCCGCGACCTTGCGCCGGCGCCTCGCCGAGTTCGAGGCCAGCCACATCGATCAGGTGATCCTGTTGAACCAGGCCGGCAAGACTACCCACCGAGCCATCTGCGACAGCCTCGAGCTCTTCGCGCGCGAGGTGATGCCCGAGTTCCAGTCCCGCGAGGACGAGCACCAGGCGTGGAAGCGCGAGGTGCTCGACGGGCGTCTCGAGCTCGCCGAGATCGACACCGCGCCCTATCAGCAGCGCGCGATCGCCGATCCCGGACAGAAGACGCAGACGCTGTTGCAGCGCTGAAGCTTCCTGTTCGCGAGGGGCTCGATCAGCCCCGTGCGCGCTTGCGCTCGATCCAGCCGCCGCAGCACAGCGCGGACGCGAACAGCACGGCCGCGCCCGGCAGGGGCACCGGCGCGACGTCGAAGGCCAGCGTGACGTGGTTGCTCGGTCCCAGCTGATCGAACCAGAACGTATAGCTCGAGGCGCCGAGCGGGCCATCGAAACCCAGCGCGTTGGCGGCCGTCGCCATCAGCGGCAGCAGATCGTCGCCGACCTGCGCCGCGTCGGCCGCCGTGCCGAACAGCGCGTAGCCCAATATCTCGCCGACGCGGAACACCGCCTGGTTCGCCGGCACCGTGAACGCGGATCCCTCCATCACGCCGATGAAGCCGCGGGTGTCGCCGCCTTCGTAGCCCGTCAGCACGATGCGCTTGAGAACGCTGCCCGCGGGCACGTCGACGCGCAGGTAGTCCAGATCGCGCGGTGAGCCCTGCGCGGTGTAGTCCGCCGCGTTCACGCCGAGCTCGAGCTGCCACTGCGTCGGCGCCAGGCCGTCGTCGCTGAAATCGCCGACCGTCGTCTCACTGAGCGTGGCGGCGCCGGCGCCGCCGGCCAGTAATGCGCTCAGCGCGAAACAGGCGCTCAGCAGCGTGTGTCGTTGCGTAGACATGAAAATTGCTCCTTAGCGAGGAAGAACGGCGCGACGACGGCGCCAGCCCAGGCTGGCGGTGGCGACGGCAAACAGGGGCAGCGCCGGCGGCAGGGGCAGCGGCAGCACCTCGCCGCGGCCGACGCCGTAGACGGCCTGCAGCGCGCCGATCAGCTCCGGCGCGAGCGGGATCACGGGCAGCTGCAGCTTCGTCGCCGCGGCCGCGTTGGCTTGGCTCAGCGCGGCGTTGCCGGCCGAGGCGCTCTGCCAGTGGCCCAGCCCCAGCACGTGGCTGATCTCGTGCTGGGCGACGGCGTAGAACAGCACGGCGGACCAGTGCTGGCCGCTGCGCTCGGCATTGAAGACGACGTCGCCGGCGAGCCCGCTGCCCGCGAAGGGAAAGTACGCGTACGCGTTGGCGCCCGGCACGTGCGGCACCTGGCCGATGCGGATGTCGGCCAGGCCGGTCGGATCGTATTCGCCGGTTTCAGGCAGCGGACCCGCGTCGGGGATCTCACGGAAGCTGATCGGCACGACGTTCGCGTAGTCGCCGAACGCGGTCTCGATGATCAGGCGCAAGCTGTCGCGCGTCAGCGGCTCGCCGCTGGCCTGATCGAGCAGGCTGCCGTCGAGCAGATTGCCGTAGCTGTAGGTCAAGGTCAGCGGCGTGCCCGGGCCGCCGGGCTGCGGCCAGCTGCCGAACACCGGGAATTCGGCGTGCGCCGCCGTGCCGTCGAACAGCAGCACGCACGCGAGGAGGAGACGGCACGCGCTCATGACTGCAGCGCACGGTCACGACGCGTGCGGGTAGCGGCGACGAGCGGCATCAGGCCGGCGGCGAGGAGCAGCACCGGTGCCGGCAGCGGCACCGGCGACATCGGCACGTTCCAGCCGATGTCGCGGAAGCCCGCGTAATCCAGCGCGGTCGGCAGCTCGCGCGTGCCGCGCACGGTGCTGGGATCCATCAAGGTCTGCTGGGCGACGCCGTCGACGGTGCTGGATACGCCCGAGCCCCAGTGCGAGAGGAAGCGATCGAGCGGCACCGGCCCGCCGTGCGCGTCGACCGAGGCCGCGCCGGTGAACTGCTGGGTGGCCGCATCGACCAGCGTGAACCAGGAATCCGCTTCGCCGAAGCCGAGCAGATGACCGAGCTCGTGGAGCGCGGTCGTCAGGAAGTCCGGCTGCGTCGAGCCCACCGACGGCGGTGCGCTGCCGAAATGCCAGTCCTGGGCGGCGTTGAACCAGATGTAGCCGCCCCACGTGCCGTAGTCCGTGGCGTCCGGGCCCACGGTGTTTTCCTGTCCGCGTCCGCTCACGGCGTCGACGAAGGTCGCGGAGCCCGTGGCCTGCAGCCCGTCGCCCGTGCCGGCGAAACCGAGCACCCCGGGGGCGGAGCTCGAACCGCCGGCGAACACGCGCAGCGTGCCGGCCGGAATCTGCAAATCTTCGAGCAGTACCGCGGGGCCGGCCAGGCTCGGATGCGTGATCGACACCGACCAGTGATCGCCCGCCGCCGGCGCGATCGCGGCCAGCCGATCCGTGAAGCCTGCGTAGAAGCTCGCCGCGAGATCGAGCACCGCGCGTCGTTCGGCAATCGGGGCGCCGGTGTTCACGTCGGTGAAGAAGCCGCGCACGTCGTAGGTGTAGTCGAACTCGATTTGCAGCGCGTGCGCCGGGCTCATTGCGACGAGCGCAGTCAGCGAGAGCACCGCCTGCGACAGGCGGGCACGCTTCGACGGAATCGGGCACGCGGCAGCGCCCTCACGGATCGGCTTCATCGGCATCCTCGTCGGCTCCGGCCGACCAGTGGTCGCTGTCGTGGAGATTTGGTTGATCCGGACACATCGCCGATTGCTGATGCCGCTTTGCTCAACGTCACGCCGTGGACGCCGCGGGGTGTTCTGCATCGGCTTGTGTCTTCAAATAAGAATTATTATTATTTGCGTTACGCGGATTGTGCAAGCACTCCGCGGACGTTTAACAGGGATAGCGCCGAACGGCCTCTGTGGGTGAGGAGGGAGACGCTTGCGACATTCGACTTCACCAAATAGAGGAACTGGAAATGCGCATAAGCAAAATCAAGAACAGGCAGGGCACTCGACGGCAGCTGCGCTCGGGGCTCGCACTCGCGGCGCTGGTCGTCGCGGCGGGCCAGGCGCAAGCCGCGTTCGAAAATCCGGCGACCGCATCGTGGGGCGGTTGGACGCGCGGTGACGCCGGCACGATCTATCACGAGTGGGCGGTGTTCTCGGACGAAGGCCCGGCCGGTGGCGTGATCGTGGACACGACACCCGAAGTCGGCAGCATCGGGCCGGCGCCGCACTCGCACACTGAGAACAGCGGCAACGCCTTCCTCACCGGCGGCGGCAACATCTACAGCTTCTCCGCCGCGACGGACTTCACCGTCGACATCGGCGGCACCGCGGCGGCCGGCCAGCCGACGCGCGTCGCGCTGCAGATCAGGACCCTCGGCACCGAGCTCGATTACGACACCGTCACGCTGAATGGCGCGGCCTGGGACAGCAAGGTCGAGCTCGGCCGCGTTGCGCTGGGCGGTATGGGCGGCGCCGACGTCGAAACCCTGTTCCTGTGGACGCTGACCGATTCGCTGGCGAGCTACGTGTTCGACTTCAACTCGTCCGAGTCGAGCATGAGCCTCGATGCGCTGAGCGTCGACGTCGCACCCGTGCCGCTGCCGGGCGCGCTGGTGCTGATGCTGTCGGGCATCAGCGGCTTCGCCGCCGTGGCGCGCCGTCGTGCGCAGAGCGGAGCGGCTGCGGTCGCCGCGTAAAGCGTCGATGCACGGAGGACCGATGTCGTGCTCACGGCATCGGTCCTTCCCGGAGAAACGCTGTCTCCTGCGGCGTTTCTCCGGTGTTCCGAGTCCGTGAGACAAGGTTGCCGCGGACCACGGAGGGCCAGCATCCGGATCGAGTGCCCGTCGCTCGATCCGCCAGGCGAGTCCCGCTTCGCACCGGAGTCGCCGTCTCCGAACGAGTCCAGGATGGACTCGTTCGGAGCTTCCCCAAAATAACCGTTCCGTGGATCACTACGAACGCCAGGAGGCCGTAAGTGCGCAACTCGAGGTCGGCGGCTGTCGGTGCGCTGATCCCGGATTCCGCTACGCTCCTTCCGGGCTATGAAGATCGTTCTCTTGTGGCGCGGAATCCGCGAGTAGGGCTCGTCACGTCTCTTTCATGAGTGCGGGTTGACGCGGGCGCCTCATCGACGGCGGTGTCGTAGCCCGGGTGGAGCGCGCAGCGCGCAACCCGGGATCGGCGACCGCCGTCCTCTCATGCCTTCGAGAAGATACCGCGCGGCGCGCGCCGAGCATGGCCGTAAGCCCGTGCGTATCGGGTGTGCCGGATCCCGGGTTCCGCTACGCTCTAAGATATCCCCACGAAATTTTCAGCGCTGCCCGAGAATTCGCCGGTACTCCTCGTCACTCCCGCGAAAGCGGGAGTCCAGCGGGGGCGCCGTGCCAGAACGTGGATTCCCGCCTGCGCGGGAATGACGCGC
>JBFWSI010000203.1:0-6946 GCA_050248455.1 Gammaproteobacteria bacterium
CCTCGCCTTCGGCATGGTCGGCTTCATCGCCAAGTACATCATCCAGTGGATCATCGAGAAGTGATGATGAAACTGGCCACCGAGAACACGGAGGAATAAAGAGAAGACGAGGACGAGGGAGAACGCGCCGGTCGTGCTCTCACGTGCTCATGCGCCCTCGTGACCGAGGCTCTTCTCTTCTTCCCTCGGTGTACTCTGTGGCCCGAAACGGCGCCGGCCGAGGCGCGGCACCGTTTCGGAGCGGAGCAGATCAGGCCGCCTCGCGCACCGAGATCGGTTGCGGGTTCAGCGCCTGCAGGGCGGGGAGGACTTCTTTCGCGAACAGCTGCATGCTCTTCTCGGCGACGTCGATCGGCATGCTGCCGTACTTGAAGATGAACATGATCTCGTCGGTGCCGAAGAGCTCGGCGAGCTCGCTCGCGCGCTTGACGACCTGGTCCGGCGTGCCCCACGGATGGGAGTTGTAGAAGCCGCGCAGGAACGGCGTCGGGTCCGCCGCGAGCTGCTTCTGCATGATGCCGTAGGACTCGTAGCCCTTGATGCCGCCCAGGTGGCTGCCGCGCAGCTCGTAGTGGCGCAGCGCGGAGTCCGCGTATTCGACCATGTACTGCTCGGCGCCGCGCTGTGCGGCCGCTTCGCTGTCCGCGACGTAGGTCCACAGCGCGAGCTTGGTCTTGCTCGGCGCGTAGCCCGCGGCCAGGCTCAGCTTGGCGTAGCGCCGCGCCGTTTCGAGGCCCAGCTCCAGCGTCGTCGTCGGGATCACCAGCGGGCGCACGTTGTGCTTCGCGATGATCTCGACCGTCTCATTGGTGCCGCCGGCGCACCACAGGTTCGGGGTCAGATCGCGATCGGGCTGCGGCCGCAGCTTCAGACCCTTGATCTTGAAATGCTTGCCGTCGAAGTCGCAGCTGCCCTTCTCGAGCAGCATGCGCAGGACCTGCAGCGACTCGTCGAAGCGATCGCGCGCCTCGGCCTGATCGATGCCGAGGCCTTCGTACTCGCGCCGGCCGAGACCGCGGCCGACGCCGCAGATGATCTCGCGCCCGGGCCCGAGGAAGGTGTCGAGCATGTTGACGTCCTCGGCGACGCGCACGGGGTTGTGCCACGGCAGCACCGTCACCATCGTGCCGAGATCGACGCGCTTGGTGATGCCGGCGATGTAGGTCAGGTACTGCAGCGGGTTCGTCACCATCGTGTATGGCGTGAAGTGGTGCTCGATCGTCCACAGCGCGTCGAAGCCCGTTTCGTCGGCAATTCGCGCCAGGTTGATTTCCTCGGTGAAGATCTCGCGATCGGACTTCGTCGCCCGCGCCGCGACCTTCTCGCCGCGTTCCTCGGCCTCGTAACGATCCCAGTCCCGATAGTTCTGATTGAAGACGGTGGCGCCGACGCGCATGGTGTGTGCTCCCTCTGTAATGGTGGTGAACGGCCGAGGCTCCTCGATCCGTCCGGTGGGGCAATTGATCCACGTCAGGCCTCGCGTGCGCAAATTCTGGCGCGACGCAGCAGGAAGCGGGGCATCTTCGTCGCCCGGGTGGAATGCACGGCGCGCAATCCGGGCTCGGGCATGTCGACGAAGATCCCGGGTTCCGCTTCGCTGCACCCGGGCTACGAAACCTGCGTGCCGAGCGCATTCGAAATGCTATAAGGAACAACGGCACGACAAGGACGCTGCAGGGAGGGGGCCATGGCGAAACGGGCGCTGTGCATCGGGGTCAACGATTACCCCGGCACGGGGATGGATCTGCGCGGTTGCGTCAACGATGCGCAGGACTGGGCCGCCGTCCTCGAGGCGCGCGGCTACACGGTCACGCAACTGCTCGATCGGCGCGCGACGAAGGCGGCGATGACGGCCGCGTTCCGCCGGTTCGTGAAGAGCGCGAAGGCCGGCGACAGCCTCGTCATCACCTTCTCCGGTCACGGCACCTACCAACCCGACACCGACGACGAAGAGGCCGACGGCTACGACGAAGGCCTGTGCCCCTGGGATCTGACGACGCGCGGCGCGCTGACCGACGACGCGATCCGCACGCTGTTCGCGCCGCTGGCGCGCGATGCCAGGCTCGTGCTGATCAGCGACAGCTGCCATTCGGGCACGGTCACGCGCGCGGCGCCGGACGACGCCGACGCCGAGGGCCCGCGTCCCCGCTTCATGCCGATGGGCAACTGGCTGCCGGAGGTCGCGCTGCCGCGCACGCACGGCGGTCGCGCCGCGCGCGTCGTGACGCCGCCCGGTGATTTGTCCGCTTTCAAGGGCGTCGTCGCCGGCCGCCCGCACGATCTGCTGCTCGCCGGCTGCCGCGAAGGGCCGAACAACTACAGCTACGACGCGAGCTTTCGCGGCCGGCCCAACGGCGCCTTCACGTACTACGCGCTGAAGACCCTGAAGGCCCTGCCCGCCAGCGCGAGCTATGCGGACTGGCACCGCCAGATCTGCGAGCACCTGCCGTCGGCGAGCTTCCCGCAGAGTCCGCAGCTCCTCGGCAGCGCAGCGGTGAAGAAGCGCAAGGTGCTCGCATGAGCGAGGAGCGCCGCCGCCTGCGCGGCCTGCCGCGCCCCGCGCCGGCACATCCCTGGCTCGCGCAGGTTGCGGCGAGCCATCCCGATCTGCGGCACGAGGCGCTGAGCACGAGCGCCGCGCGCGACGCGACGACGGCGATCACGGTGCGCGACGACGACGTCGTGCGCGTCGAGCTCGAGAACGGCTTCGTGCTGTGGACGCGCGCGGACGATCTGCTGCGCGAGCACGGCCAGCGCGCGACTGCGCGCGACGGCAGCGAGGTGTGGGCCGTCGACAGCCTGCTCGCGCCTGCCGGCACCGTCGTGCCGGCCGAGCGCGGCGCCGTCGCGATCGCGATCCGGACGCTCGAGTTCTTCGGTTACGACCTCACGGCGCGCAGTGCGAAGGCGCTGTGCAAGGCGCTCGAGGATCGGACTTTCGCGAAGAGCGGGATCGCGGGCGAAGGCCTCCACCGCTGTTCGCTGACGCAGCTGACGACGCCGCTCACGCCCGTCACCGCGGTGCCGGCCGGCGACGCGCCCGTGCTCGTCTTCATCCACGGCACCTTCTCGAGCCTCGTCGGCGGCTTCGGTGCGCTGTGGGCGCACGACAACGCGGAGGCGGCCGCGGTGCGCGCGAGCCTCGCGCAGCTCTACGGCGATCGCGTCTACGCCTACGAGCACCGCACGCTGACCGCGAGCCCGATCGAGAACGCGGCGGCGCTCGCCGCGGCCCTGCCGAGCGGCACGCCGATCCATCTCGTCACGCATTCGCGCGGCGGGCTGGTCGGCGAGCTGCTGTGTCTCGGCGCCGTCGACGGCGCCGCGGACTTCCTCGACGAGGCGACGCTCACCAAGCTCTTCGGCGCCGATCGCAGCATCGCCCCGCAGCTCGGGCTGCCGCCGCTGGCCGAGGAAGACGAGCGCGCGCGGCGCGAAGCCTATGCGCGCGATCGCGCGGCGCTCGCGTCCCTGCTCGCGCACCGCCTCGACGTCCGGCGCTTCGTGCGCGTCGCGGCGCCCGCGCGCGGCACGACGCTCGCGAGCGGACGGCTCGATCGCTGGCTGTCGGTGTTGAACGATCTGAGCAGCCGGTTGCTGCCGCTGCCGCTGTTCGAGGACGCGATGGATTTCGTGTTCGCCGTGGTCAAGGAGCGCACGGATCCGCGCACCCTGCCCGGGCTCGAAGCGATGATGCCGGGCTCGGCGCTGACGCGGCTGCTGAACAATCCCGCGCTGGTCGCCGATGCGGATCTGAGCGCGATCGGCGGCGACATCGAAGGCGCGAGCCTGTGGCAGCGCTTCAAGGTGCTGATGACGGACTGGTTCTATGGTGCCGAGCACGATCTCGTCGTCAACACCTCGTCGATGACGGGCGGCCTCGTCCGCAAGCCCGGGCAGGCGCGCTGGCTCTGCGATCGAGGCCCGGACGTCGATCATTTCCACTACTTCAGGAACGCACGCAGCCTGCGCTGGCTGCATGCGGGGCTCACGCGCCGCGACGGCGATGCCGCGGGCTACGCGCCGATCGCCGAAGCGCCCAGCGCCGAGCCGAAATGGCGTGCCGCCGTCGCGCGCAGCCGCGCGCCGGGCGAGCGACGGCCGCTCGCGGTGATGATCCCGGGCATGATGGGCAGCCACCTGCAGCTGGCCCATCGCCACATCTGGCTGCATTACGCGGCGCTGCTGAAGGGCGGCCTCGCCGATCTCGGCTGGGGCGCGACGGGTGTCGATGCCTTCGCCGCGATCGACGACTTCTACGGCCCGCTGATCGAGTTCCTCGCGCGCACGCATCGCGTCGAAATCTTCGCCTACGACTGGCGGCAGTCCATGCAGGAGAACGGACGCCGGCTCGCGACGCTGCTCGACGCGGCGCTGCCGCGCGCCGAAGCCGAGCAGCAGCCCGTGCATCTCGTCGCGCATTCGATGGGCGGGCTGGTCGTGCGCGCGATGCTCGCGCAGACGCGCGGCAGCGCGCTGTGGGAACGGATCAGGGCGCTGCCGAACAGCCGCTTCCTGATGCTCGGCACGCCGAACCGCGGCTCGCTGGAGGCGATGCGCTGGCTGGTCGGCCTGAACGCGACGCAGGGCAAGCTCGCGCTGCTCGACTTCGTGCACGACATCGACGAGATCATCGACATCGTGCGCCGCTTCCCCGGCGTGCTCGAGCTGCTGCCCTTCGGCGCCGACGATGCCGACTACGCCGATCCCCAGCTGTGGAAACGGTTGAAACGCGAGCTGGGTGCGAGCTGGCCGCTGGCCGACGCCGCCGCGCTGCGCGACGCGCGCGCGAGCTGGCAGCTGTTGACGGCGCAGAGCGTCGATGCGGCACTGATGCGCTACGTCGCGGGCTGCCAGCCGGCGACGGTCGCGGCCTACGAGGTCGTCACCGTCGATCCGCCGCTGCTGCCGCCGGTCAGGAAGCTCGCCTTCAAGGCGACCGGCGAGGGTGACGGCACGGTGACCTGGAAGTCGGGCCGCCTGCCCGAGGTCCCGACGTGGTACGTCGAGGACACCGCGCACGACAATCTCTGCACGCAGACGCGCGCCTTCGTCGGCTATCTCGATCTGCTGATGACGGGCGCGACGAACCGCCTGCCGGCTTCGCCGCCGGCGACGCGTCGCGACGCCCGGGCCGACACGGGCCTGTTCCCGATGCCGCTGGACGCCGTGATCGACTACGTGCCCGACGCGCGCGAAGCGGCGCGCCTCGGCTTCGGCGGCGCGCGCCGCCCGGCCGCAACGCTAGCCGCGCGCCCCGCGCAGACCATCGAAGTCACCGTGCGGCACGGCGATCTCAGCTACGCACGTCATCCCGTCGTCGTCGGCCACTATCTCGGCGACACCATCGTCAGCGCCGAGCGCGTGCTCGACCGCCAGCTGCAGCGGGCGCTGACGCGACGGCTGGAGCTCGGGATCTATCCCGGCCGCCTCGGCAGCCACGCGGTCTTCTTCAACGGCTCGCCCGGCGCGCGGCCGAAAGGCGCCGTCGTGATCGGGCTCGGCGAAGTCGGCGAGCTGTCGCCGAGCCTGCTCGAGACGGGCGCGACCGCCGCGCTGCTCGAGTTCGCGCTGCAGGTCGCACAGTGGCCCGACGGCCGCTTCGGCGCCGACGGCGCCGTGCGCTCGGCCGCGGTGTCCTGCCTGTTCGTCGGCTCGGGCGCCGCGGGCCTGTCGATCCGCGATTCGATCGAGTCGCTGCTGCGCGGCGCGATCGCGGCGAACGAGCGCCTGATCGCGGCCGAGCTCAATCATCGCGCCGTCATCGATCGCATCGAGTTCGTCGAGCTCTACCAGGACATCGCGATCACGGCCTGCGACGCGCTGCGCGAGGCGCTCGCCGACGGGCCGCTCGCGGCGAGTCTGCGCTGGGACGGCAGGCTCGGGCAGGGCCGCGCCGCGCGCCGCCGCATCCGCTTCGACGACGCGCCGGAATGGTGGCAGCGCCTCGAGATCGTCGAGGACGCCGCACCGACGCGCGCGCTGCGCTTCGTGTTCGCGACCGATCGCGCGCGCGCCGAGGAGACGATGGCGACGGGCCAGCTCGCGCTCGCCGAGCGCTTCATCGCGCAGGTGTCGGCGAGCCCGGCCGGCAACGTCGAGGCCGCGCGCACGCTGTTCGAGATGCTGCTGCCGCTGCGCCTGCGCGAGATGGCGCAGAAGCAGCAGAACGTGGTGCTGCTGCTCGACGCCTACTCGGCGCGCTTCCCGTGGGAACTGCTCGACAATCGCTGGAGCCCGCACGGGCGGCCGCCGGCGGTGCAGGGTGGGATGCTGCGCCAGCTGAAGGCGCAGCGCTTCCGCGAGCAGCCCGCGCACGCCGATGCGCCGACCGCGCTGGTGATCGGCAATCCCGATCTCGCCGGCAGCCCGAGCTATGCCGATCTGCCCGGCGCGCGCGAGGAAGCGCAGAAGGTCGCGCGCCAGCTCACGACGCTGGGCTTCGAGGTGCTCGATTCGATCGACGAGCAGAAGGACGCGATCCTCTACAAGCTCCATCGCCGCGCCTGGCGCATCCTGCATCTCGCCGGCCACGGCGTGCACGACGAAGCCCTCGTGCCCGGTGCGCCGCCGGTGTCGGGCATGGTGATCGGGCCGCAGGACTACCTCACGCCCGGCGACGTGCAGCAGCTGCGCTGGGTGCCCGAGCTCGTGTTCGTCAACTGCTGCCATCTCGGCCGCACGCTGTCGCCGCGCGCCTTCGATCGCCCGGGCTTCGCCGCCAACATCGGCGTCGAGTTCATTCACATGGGCGCGCGCGCCGTGCTCGTCGCGGGCTGGGCGGTCGACGACGCCGCCGCGCACACCTTCGCCGAGGTGTTCTACGCGCGCATGCTGGCCGGCCAGTATTTCGGCGACGCCGTGCGTCTCGCGCGCGAGGAGACGCACCGGCGCCAACCGACGGTGAACACCTGGGGCGCCTATCAGTGCTACGGCGATCCGACCT
>JBFWSI010000204.1:0-6941 GCA_050248455.1 Gammaproteobacteria bacterium
TTGCTGCGTTCGACGCCGGGGTATGGCGTGCGTGCCCGCTTGCTCGGGCATGACGAAGACGGTTTCCACGCGGACATGCGCCATCGAACAGCCAGTGGAGTGCATTTACGCTCGGCTATCTAGAATCTGACCATCTCGGTACAGCGCACGTCGACGGACGGCGGCGGCGACGCGGGATCCACGGTGAACTCCACGCGCACGTCGCGATAGCCTTCGCGCTGGCCGATTGCAGTATAGCGCCCGGCCAGCAGGGTCAGCTGCTGTCGCGCAAACGGTTGGAACGCGCCGACCTGCGTGACGCGTACGGCCGTATGGCCGTCCGACTGCAGCAATACCGCCACCGGCGTCCGGTAGTGCTTGATGGCGGCGGCGAGCTGCACGATCTGTCGCTTCAGTTTCGGGCCCGGCGCCGCCACCGCGCGGGCATTCGCGAGCAGGGCCTGCGCCTGGCCGTAGACCGCTTCCTCGCGCAGTCGTTCCGCCTGGGCGAGCGTCTTCTCCATCTCCCGGTCGATGGCCGCGCGGGCGCTGGCGCGGGACAGTCCGCTGTTCGCGGCATCGAGCTTGCGATCGATCGCGAGCGCCGCGCGATAGTGGCCGGCCGCCTCGTTCCAGCGCTCGGCCCGCTCGTGGTTCGCTGCCGCCTTCATTGCCTGTTCGATGCGCGCGCTGCTCGCGCGCAGGGCCGTCTGCTTCAGCGCGTTCGACGCCTCGGTCGAACGCGGCCGCAGCTTGCTCGCCTGCGCGAAGCTCGCCTTCGCGGCATCGAAGCGCTGCGCTTCCAGCGCCTGGTAGCCGGCGGACATCGCGCGCGCGAATTCGCGGTCGGCGCGCGCGCGATCGATGCGTTCCAGCGCCTGCGCGGCGGTGCTCGCCTGCGCGTCCAAGGTCAGCGCTTCGCGGTAGGCGCTGCGCGCGCGCTCGACGTCGCCGAGCGTTTCATAGCCCTTCGCTTCCTTGATCAGCGCGAGCACGCGGTCCAGCGACTGCGCGCGCTGCAGGCCCTGCTGCGCGCGGCGCTCGTCCGGCACGAGGGCGAGCGCGCGCGCAAAGGCGTCCTGGGCCGCGACGCCGTCGTTGGCGAGCAGGGCGCGCTCGCCGCTCTCGACATAGCCGGCGGCGATCTCGGGGATGCGCTTCTCGATCGCCTGCAGGCCCTTGGTCGCGTCGGCGTAGCTGCGCAGCGCCGCGGGAAAGCGCTGTTCGCGATAGGCGGTCTCGCCGTCCGCGATCCTGGCCTGCACGGCCTGCCAATCCCCGGTGGCCCATTCGTCGGCCTTGCGCGCGTGCAGGATCTCGGCGAGCTGGAGCACGGCGGCAAGCGCATTCTGCGCGTCGAGACGCGCCGCGGCTTTCTCGGCCGGCGTCAGCAGCGGATCGGCGGCTGCGTCGGCCTTGCCGGCAGGCGCCGGCGCTACGGCCGGGGCCGGGGCCGTCACGATCTCGGGCACCGGCGGCACGACGAATTTCGGCAGCAACACCAGCACCGCGACGGCGAGCAGCACTGCGAGCGCGAGCAGCGCATAGGCGAAGACGTGCGCGCCGCCGGGGCGGCGCCGCGCAGGCACGGCGTCCTGCGCCGGCGCGGCGAGGAATTCGCGCGCGGCAATCGGTGTCTCGGCGGGGGAGCCCGATGAGCGATGGTCCGGCAGCATGGCGTCAACTTACCACAGGGCCGGATCCCGCCCCGTTCGCTTACCGCTCGTGACCGTCCCGTGACGCATTCGTGACGTCGCCCGCTGCCGGGCCGGTCGACCTCGAGCTCAGCGCGGCGCCTCGCCCGGCGCGGCAGGGGTGGTCGCGGCGTCCGGCGGCGGCTCGGCGGTGATCAGCGGCAGCTGCGGCTCGGCCCCGCCGTTCTCGGCCGCGTAGAGCTCGCGCAGCAGGCCGCGCCACTGCGCGTACTGCTCCTCGACCGTCCCGGACAAGGTCACCGTCCGCTCGTGCAGCGTGATGTGATGCGGCCGCATGTTGCCACCCATCGACTGCGCGAGCTCGGTCAAGGCTTCCGCATGGAGGCGGGCGCGCGCGCCCCTGTCCATGCCGGAGGCGAACAGCGCGGCGCCGCCGACCATGCCGGCGGCACCCGCGACCTGCGCACCGCCGTCACCGCTCGCAACGACCGCGGCGAGACCGCCGAGCACGGCGAGCGCGCCGCCGACTTTGCGCACGATCTCGGAGCTCTTGAGCTTGCGCATCTCGACGAGCTCCTCGTGGCTCGCGCGGCGCCAGTCGTCGTAGGGCGCGGTCATGCGCTCGACGTAGGTGTGGTAGTACTGACCTATGCGATCGGTGAAGAGTCGATCGCGCTGCCGGACGTCGGCGAGGCGCGCGAACACGGGATCCTCGGTCGCGGGCAGTCGTCGCACCGCCCACAGCCCGTCTTCGTCGCGGGCGAGATAGTCCCCGTACTGTTCGGGCGCGAAGCGCTGCGCGAACTGCAGCTGTGCGATCGTGCGCAGCTCCGCGATCTCGCCTGGTGAACGGCGCGCGAGCTCGCGCACGAGGTCGTCGGTGATGTCTTCGTAGATCGCTTGGAAAGGATCGCGGCGCGGCAGTGTCGGATCGGGATCGTAGACGTAGCGATTGACCTCGTGCTCGTACTCCTTCGTGTACCACACGCGGCCCTTCGCATCGCTGACCGTGATCGCGAGCTCGAGCTCGGCGCCGGTCGAGCGCAGGATGCGGCCGTCGACCCACACATCCATCTCGCTCAGGCGGCGCGGGATCACGCGCACCTGGCCGAAGCCGCCGCGCGCTTCGAGCGTCTCGGCCAGCACCTGCGGCATGTAGTGCGCTTCCGCGCGGCGCGCGGCCGGCGTGGTCTCGACCTGGTCGGGATCGAGATCGACCACGCCGTCCTCGAATACGCCGACACCGACGTCGATCCGGATTGGCGCCGCGGCCGGCGCGCTGACTCCAGGGGCGATTTCATTGCCGACATAGTGCGGCGCGGCGCGCGTGTTCGACTGGCAGCCCGCGAGCAGCACGAGCGTCGCCGCTGCGACGACGACGAGCAACGCGCGCCACGCGGGAGCGCGCGGCCTCACGGCGCCTTGTACTTGCGGTACTCGTCCCACAGCTTCTCCTGCAGCACGGGATCGGTCTCGCGCTCGGCGGCTTCGCGCAGCTGGCGGGCGACGATGTCGTCGTCCTCGTCGATCGGGATGCGCACGGCGGACGGCCCGCCGCGACGCAGGCCGGCCGCACTCGCCTCGCCGCTCAGATCGGGCGAGGCGCCGCTGCCCGTCGCGCGCGATGCGGCACCGCCGGCGCCGCCGATGTCCTCGGGCGCGCCGCCGAGCCCGTCGATGCGCCCGCCGCGTGCGCCACCGCCGGCCGCGCGTTCGCGCTCGGCTTCGGCCTGGGCACGTTTCATCAATGCGTCGAACTCGCGCAGCTTGCGCTCGAGCTCGGCGTTCGCCGCTTCCGCCGGTCCCGCGCCGGCCGGGGCGGACAACGCCGAGGGTCCCTGCATGCGGGGCATATCGCCGCCGGGCGTGAGCCCGCCCGTCGGTGGTGCGGGTGGGGGCAGCGGGGCGCCGGCGGGCGGATTCGGCGCGACGGCCGCCGGCATGTTGCCGCCGGTGCCGCCGCCGGCCGGGGGCGGGCCGCCGGGTGCGGCGGCGGCCGCTCCCGCCGCGGTCTCCTGCTGCGCGCCTGCCGGGGGCGGGGGACTACCGGCCGGCGTTTCGGTGATCTCGACGTAGGCGCCGCGCTCGCTGGGCGGCAGATAGGGCTGGGGCGCGACTGCCCCGGGCGTCGCCTGCGGCTGGGCGGCCGGGGCCTGACCGCCGCTCGCGGCTGCGGCGCCGCCAGCGGCCGGCGCGGCGCTCGGCGGCGGTTGATCCTTCTCCCCCTGCTTCTGCTGGGCGGCGCGCTTCATCTCGGCCTGCTCGACGGCGCGGATGCGGCTCTGGGCCTGATCGGAATAGGTCGGACGCGTCGTCTCCTCCTTGCAGCCGGCGACGAGGAGCAGAACCAGGCTCGCGAGGAGGGCGCGCGAAAAGAACGGAAAAGCGTGTTTCATCAATTCACTGTACACCGACGAGGACAGCCGGGCGCGCAGCGGGCCTGAGCCCGCCAAGCTTCATCATGGCGCCGGGCGATGAAGCGCGGCTGAACGGCCGGGCGATGCCGGGTACCTGGCCACGGTGCGATGAAATGGGAACTTCGTCACACTCTTTGACATTCGGCCTGCCGTTCGCGGGACGTACTTTTTACAGTAGCCCCACGAACGCCACGGATCGGCGGCCGCGACCACGGATGGCATCCCCCCTGCACTCCGCCGCTCCCCCTCCGTCGACACCGGACGTTCGCGACCCCTCCTCGCTTCGAGGCCTGTCACCTCTCACCATAATCAGGCCAGTCGTTTTCGGCATATACAGGCCAGCTATCGTCGAGCGGAAGCGCCTCTCGAGTGGGTTTAAGAATGCCCCTCCTCGTTCGAGGGAACAAGTTTGCGCACTCGTCCTGCGGCCGGTGTGAGCTTGGGCGCGCGATACGACTGGCCGTCGAGGACGAGGCAATAGGCGTTGTGCCGCAGGCGGTCGAGCGTTGCCGAGGCGAGCAGGCGGTTGGCCGGGAAGGCTTGATCCCATTCCGTGAAATCGAGGTTGCTGGTGACGAGTGTCGCGGCCTGCTCGTAGCGCTCGGCGATCAAGTCGTGGAGGTCCTCGTCGGCCGGTGGTCGCAGGGGCTTGAGGCCGAAGTCGTCGATAACGAGGAGCGGGACGCGGGCGAGCGTGGCGAGCTTGCGCTCGTAGGTGCCGATGGCGCGGGCGGCGTTCAGGCTCTGGGTCAAGCTGGCGCAAGTGGTGAAGACGACGTCGATGCCCTGACGCACGGCACAGTGACCGAGGGCCTGGGCAAGGTGGCTCTTGCCGGTGCCGCAGGGTCCGACGATGAGCACGGGCGCCCGCTCGTGCAGATAACGGCCGGTGGCGAGGTCGTGAACGAGCGCGCGGTTGAGCTGCGGGAGCCTGTCGAAGTCGAACTGCTCGAGGGTCTTGGTGGTTCTGAACTGGGCACGACGCAGACGGAGGCTGAACTTCTTCTGTTCACGCCTTGCGATCTCGTCGCTGATGAGGAGAGCGAGGAAGTCGGTGTAAGCAAGCTTGCTGTCGATGGCTTGCCGATTGCGAGCTTCGAGAGAGTCGAGGATGCCGGAGAGCCGCAGTTGCTTCAGCTGCGGGGCGAGCTCGGGGGCGGGTTGGGTCATGGGAAGTCTCCTTCGGTTATTGCAGCCAATCGAGCTGCGTGGGGTTGAACAAGGTCTCGGCATCGCGCGCAAAGCGCGGCTTGGCGAGGTAGGTCCCGGTGTGGTCATGCGCCGGGAGCGGTGTCTGGTCATGGCCGCCGGCGAGGATGGTCTTGACGGTGCGGTAGTGAGGCGAGTCGTGGGCGAGTGCGCGTTCGCACGCGAGCTCGAGACGCGCCGGCCCGTAAGGTTTGATGAGCCGCAGAATGCCTTGCGCGGCGCGCAGGCGTTCGACGATGCGGTCTTCGAGCAGGCGGGTGATGAGTTGCGTGCAGGCCGGACCGATACGTGCGGCCTGGTGTTGACACCACTCGCGGTCGTGGGCGAAGAAGGCTTGTGCCTGCGGCGGCAGATGATCGCGCACGGTGCGGCGCTGGCCCGGATGCAGGCCGCGCACATGCGTGACGAGGTGGCGATAATCCTCGTAGACGGCGACTGCGTTGTCGGTCGCGCGCAGCCATAACCGTTTGCCGACCAACGTGAACGGCACCGAGTAGAGCACGCGCTCGAACTGCACGTGGCAATCGCGATGCACCGTCACCGGATGCCAGGCCCCGAGGTCCGGCGCGACCGCCGGCAAGGGCTGCAAGGCGCCCTGCTCGAGTGTGAAGAGGCGCAGCGGCGCCACGCGCGTCGTGCCGTGACAGCGCACGCCGGCTTCTTTCATCACCCACACGCGAACCTGCGCGTTCAGATCTGCCAAATCGCGCGCCTCGCGCAGCGGCAGGAAGTTGCGTTTCACGTACTTCACGCCGGCCTCGACGATCCCCTTCTTCTGCGGATCAGCCGGCGGGCAGGCGTCAATCTTGAAGCCGTAGCCTTCGGCGCACGCGGCATAGGCGCGTTGCACGAGCGGGTCATACGCACACGCTTTGGTGATCGCGCACTTCGCGTTGTCGATGATCAGCCGGCCCGGCACGCCACCGAACCACTCGAAGGCGCGACGATGGCAGCCGAGCCAGGTCGCCACCGACTGATCCCACACGAACTCGACGTACTGATGGCGGCTGTGACACAGCGTCATGACGAACGCCCACACGCGACGCGGCTGTCCGCCCGGATGAAGCAGCACCGGGCCGGCGCCGAAGTCCACTTGTGCCGCTTCGCCGGGCTGATACGACAGCCGCACGGTGACCTCGGGCGGACGTGCCGCACGCACCTTCGTCAGCAAGCGCGCCACCGAGGCGTAACTGCCGGTATAGCCATGCTCGCGGCACAGCGCCGCGTGGATGGTCTTGCCCTGCACGCCGGCCTCGGCCCAGGCCGTCACCTGCGCCCGATACGGCTCGACGCTCGAGATCGTGCTACGCGCCCGCCGTGCAGTCCCGAGCACCGCGGCCAGTGTCGCGTCGTCCGGGAGTTCCCGCGCCGGCTCCAGCCAGCCTTCGGCCACCGCCAGGGCGCGCAGGCGCGCCACCTTCTCCCGGCCCATCAGCCGGCTGCGAGCGATCTCCCGCTCCGCCTCCCCGGCGCGCAGCCGGAGCAGGACTTGTCGATAGTGATGCATCTCGATCCTCCTGCGGGCCACCGTTCCCTCCGGACAAAAAGACGGAGGATAACGACGGCCCTGCGTGGTTCGAGAGGCACTCCCGGCGCCAGGCTAATGGCCTGTATATGCCGAAAATGGACTGGCCTGATTATGGTGAAAACGCCTTGGCCTGATTACGGCGAAAAGTGACAC
>JBFWSI010000205.1:0-6934 GCA_050248455.1 Gammaproteobacteria bacterium
CCGATCTGTCGGCGCGAGCAGCCCGCGCTCGATCGCCTTGGCCTTGATCTTCGCGGTGTCGAGCCCGCCGCCGTCGTCGCTGACCTCGATGACGATGCTGCCGGAATCGTGATACGCGTTGAGGCCGACGCGCGCGCGCGGCGGCTTGCCGGCCGCGGCGCGCGCCTCGCGCGTCTCGATGCCGTGATCCATCGCGTTGCGCACGAGATGCATCAGCGGATCGCCGATGCGCTCGACGAGCGACTTGTCGAGCTCGGTGTCGCCGCCGTCGATGTCGAGCTCGATGTCCTTGCCGATTTCGCGGCTGACGTCGCGCACCACGCGCTGGAAGCGCTGGAAGGTCGGCGCGATCTGCACCATGCGCAGGCCCAGCGCGCTGTCGCGCACGTCCTCGACGAGGCGGGCCAGCGTCGTCGCCGCCTCGACGACGTCGACCAGCCCGGCGTGGCGGGCGCGCGCATGGATGCCGGAGCCGGCGATGACCAGCTCGCCGATCAGCGTGATCAGCTGATCGAGCTTGTCGGCGTCGACGCGGATGAGACGGCTGTCCTGCGCGCGTTCGTTGCCTTTCTGCTGCCGTGCCTGTTGCTGGCGTTCGAGCGTGGCGTCGACGACTTCTTTCGCCACCGCGCCCTGCGCGACGAGCAACTCGCCCAGCGGTCGCGCGTCGGGGAGCCGTTCTTCCTCGATCGCCGCGCCGTCCGCGATCGCCTCGATCGCGAGCGCGCAGTCGTCGCGCACGAAGTCGAACACGGCCTCGATCGTCGCGCGCCCGGCCTCGCTCGCGAATTCGAGATCGAGGTCGAGATAGCAGGCTTCGGGGTCCATCTCCGCCAGCGCCGGCATGCGCTCGGTGCCGGTCGTCACGCGCAGCAGCTCGCCCAAGGTGCCGAGGTAGCGCAGGAAGGACAGCGGATCCATGCCGTTGCGCAGGACGTCGGCGCCGAAGCCGAGCGTGATGTGCCAGCGCGCACGGCGCGCCGCGGCGGGTGGCGCAGACGCGTCCGACGCGGCGACCGGCACCGCGGGGCCCGCGGCGTGGCGCGCGAGCTCGGCGCACAGCGCCTCACCCTCGGCGTGGACCGCGGCGGCGGGCGGCTGCTCGGTCGTCGCCGGTGCAATCAGTGCGCCGATGTGATCGCCGCAGCGCAGGAGCAGCGCGCTCAGCGCGGCATCGAGCGCGATCTCGCCGCTGCGCAGGCGATCGAGCAGGGTCTCGACCTGGTGCGTAAAGGCGACGATGCCGTCGAAGCCGAACAGGCCCGCCGAGCCCTTGATGGTGTGCGCGGCGCGGAACACCGCATCGAGCAGTTCGCGATTGCCGCCGTCGTGCTCGAGCGCGAGCAGCGACTGTTCCATCTGCTCGAGCAGCTCGCGGCTCTCGGCGACGAAGGTTTGCAGGGCCGGGTTCAGATCCATCGTTGCTTCCGTCCGGATCAGATCGCCGCGGCCGGCAGCGCCAGCCGCGCGTCGAGGGCGAAGAGGGTGAAGACCTCGCGCACGCAGTCGCTGGCGGCGACGACCTGCAGCGGGCGCCCCAGGGCCTCGCATTCGCGGGCGAGGGCGAGCACCTGCTGGGCGCCGGCGCTGTCGAACTCGGTGACCTCGCCGAGATCGAGCGCGATCGGCCGGCCCTCGCTCAGCGCGGCGAGCAGCTGCGGCTGCACGCTCGCGGCGGCGTAGATCGTCAGATCGCCGTCGAGCTTCACCACGGCCGCCGTCTGCTTGCGGCCGCGCGCGGCGCGGCTCACGGCAGCACCAGCTTGGAGACGGCCGCGAGCATCTGCTCGGGCTTGAAGGGCTTCACGACCCAGGCTTTCGCGCCCGCGGCCTGACCCTCCTGCTTCTTCGCTTCCTGGCTCTCGGTGGTGAGCATGATGATCGGCGTGAACTTGTGCGTCGGCAGCTGCTTCACCTCCTTCACGAAGGTGATGCCGTCCATCACCGGCATGTTCACGTCGCTGATGATCAGGTTGACCTTGCGGCCGTTCAGCTTGCCTAGCGCATCCTTGCCGTCGCAGGCCTCTATGACGTCGTAGCCGCCGCCCTTGAGCGCGATCGACACGACCTGGCGCAGCGACGCGGAGTCGTCGACCACGAGAATAGTCTTCGCCATGCTGGACCTCAGAAGAATGTGATGTCGGAAGCGGCGGCCGCCCGCTGCGCGGGCGCGCGCTCCTCGTGCATCGTGTAGGAACGTTCGAGACTCGCGCGCAGCCGCGCGACGTCGTCCGCCGCGAAATCCGGCTGCGCGAGACGGTTGCGCAGGTCGGCGAGGTTGTCGCCGACGTGGCTCAGCAGCTGGTTGACGCGATCCTGGAACTGCAGCTGCTCGAGCGCGGCGGCGACGGCGAGCTTGATACCTTCGCTCTCCGTGCGCAGCACCACGGACGAGGCGTTGAGCCCGTCCATCGCGACCTTGAAATCCGCGATCACGTTGCCGATCTGCGCTTCGCAGCCGCTGCGCGCCTGTGCGTCGCGCTCGGCGGCCTGCTCGACCATCACCGAGGATTCCTTGATGCCGCGATTGATGAAGTCGATCTTCTGGCTGATGTTCTTGCCGATCTCGCCGGAGCGCGTCGACAGCGTGCGCACCTCGTCGGCGACGACGGCGAAGCCGCGGCCCGCGTCACCCGCGCGCGCGGCCTCGATCGCGGCGTTCAGCGCGAGCAGGTTGGTCTGATCGGCGATGCTGGCGACGTCGGCCGCCATCTGCTGCAGCTCCGAGGTGAACTGCACGAGGCGCTGGCTCTCGGCGAGCATGCGGTCCTTGTCGTTGAGCGTGGTGGTCAGGATGTCGCCGACGATCGCGAGGCGTCGCTCGCTCGCCTGCACGACCTGGCGGAGGCCTTCGTCGCTGCTGCCGACCCCGAGGCCGGACGCGCGGTAGGAAGCCGCGATCGCTTCGTCCAGCCGATCGACGATGCCGGCGAAATCGCGCGTCAGCGCGACCACCGCATGTTCCATCTGCGCGCGCGCGGTCGCGAGGTGTGCGTGCCAGATCGGCAGCACGCCGTCGTCCAGCGCGAGCAGCGCGGCGCGGTGCGCCTCGCGCTCGGCATCCAGGGCCTGCCGCTGGACGTCCTCGGCCGCGGCGAGGCGCGCCTCGCAGCAGCGTGCATGCAGGCGGGCGGCGCGCCGGTCGAGGATGGCGCCCAGCGCGATGCAGGCGACGCCGGCGAACAGGCCGGTCGGCGCGGGCGCCAGCCAGGCGAGCAGGGCGGCGGCGGCCGCGCCCGAGACGCTCAGGCCCCAGGCGTAGAGAGGCGGATGCTTGATCATGGTCTCCGTCAGCGTGTAGGCGACTCACCGATCCCGAAATGGGTGGGTCGAGCGCGTGCAACGCTTGTATCGTCGGGGCGGAGCAACGACTTAAGCGAATTCGGGGCGGGAATTTCGGCCGATTGATCTAGATCAATTGCTACTTGCGGGGGAATTCTCGGCGGCTCAAAGACTTACTTTTGACGTCGGACAAATTCCCGCATGAGAGCCTGGGGATTGGCGCCACGAAGAGATCAGCGCGCCGGCGCAGGGGCTTCGGGACGGTAATCGAGGTCGATCGGCGGCGGCGGTGGGGCGGGCGCGTCCAGCGCCGCGTCTTCGAGGGCGGCATCGGCGGTCGCGTCGCTAGCCGGCGGCACGATGGGCGGCAAGGGCTGCGTGAGTGGCGTCGCCTCGAGCGCCGCGGGGGCTGCGACGGCCTGGGTGCCGAGCACGGCGCACAGGAGCAGGGTCAGGAGCGGGGTGCGATGGGGCATGGAGATACTCGCTGTAATTCAGGATTGCGTCGCACGCAGGCGCGCGCGGTAGGCGGCGATGCGGTCTCGCAGGCCGGGGCGGGCGGCGCTGCGCACGAGCGCGGCCAGATCCGCATCGCGCAGATCGGCGCGCGTCGCGGCGCGCAGCGCGGCGGCGGTGCGGCGGTCGACGAGCGCCGCTGCCGGCGGCGCCGTGTCGCCCAGCGCGGTGACGAGACCGGCGTCCAGCGCCGCGGCGGCCGTCCATTCGCCGCCCTCGGCAACGATCCGGCGCGCGCGGTCGACGCCGACGCGCTCGGCGAGACGCCGCGTGCCGAGCACGATCCCGAACTGCGCGCCGGGAAAGCGAAACGTGGTGTCCGGCGCGGCGAGACGCGTCTCGCATACCGCGAAGAGGTCGGCGCCCGCGCCCCAGCAGCGGCCATGCGCGAGCGCGACGCTGCGCCACGGAGCATGCCACAGCCGCGCCAGCAGCAGCTCGATGCGGACCAGCCGCTGCAGCAGATCGCCGTCCGAGCAGGTCTCGAGATCGGAGAGGTCGAGGCCGGTGCAGAAATGCCGGCCTTCGGCGCACAGGATCAGGGTCGCGAGCGTGTCGTCGTGCGCGACCGCGTCGAGCGCGGCGTGCAGCGCCTCGACGAGCTCGGCGTCTAGCGCATTGCCGCGCGCGGGCTGCGCGAGCGTGAGCGTCAGCGTGTCGCCGTCGCGCGCGGCGCTCAGCACGTGCCGGCCCGCACGGCCGCCGCGCGATCCCACAGATTGGGCGTCACGGGACTGTCGTAACCGGACACGAAATCGCGTATCGCGCCCTGCGCGTCGAGTCGATGCCGGCGCACGGCGCCGATGTTCGCGCCGTAGACGTGGATGCTGATCGCGGTGCGATCGCGCGTCGCGTTCGACACGCGATGCCAGTCACCGATAGTCGGTGACACGGCATCGATCGCGCCGCGTTCCATCACGTGTGTCCGGCCGGTCGCGACGACGCGCTCGCCGTCGGCGGCGTACTCCTCGCAGCGCTCGGCGCCGCGCAGCTGGCCGACGAGCCCCCACACGGTGTGATCGTGCACGGGCGTCGCCTGTCCCGGCTGCCACACGAAGCTCACGACCGAGAAACGCTCGAGCGGATCGCAGTGCAGGAGGTACTGCACGTAGCGCTCGGCGCTGGGCGTCGCGAACGCCGCCGGCAGCCAGTCGTCCCCGGCCAGCAGCGCGGCGAGCAGCTCGCGCCCCTCGCCGAGCAAGCGCGCTTCGTCGGTGGTGGCGCCGACCAGCGCGGTCATCGCCCGCACGTAGCGACGCAGCGGTTCGAGATCGTCGCGCAGCGCGGCGGCGTTCATCGCCGGATCGCCAGCAGCCGATCGAGATCGGCAGTGTCGGCACCGAGCGCCGGCACCTGCGTGTCGACGTCGAGGGCGCGCCCGTCGAGACGGACGGGACAGCCGACGGTGTGCGTCGCATGGCCGCCCGGCAGCCGCTGCGTGCGGACGAGCCCGAGGTGCTCGGCCTGGGGATCGGACAGCGCTTCGCCGTAGCCGTTGATCGGCGCGCAGGGCACACCGGCCGCGGCGAAGGCCTCGAGCCAGTACGCCAGGGGACGTGCTGCGAATTGCGGATCGAGCAGCGCCTTCAACTCCTTTTGATGGCGCGCGCGCAGGGTCGGCGAGTGGAAGCGCGTGTCCTCGCGCAAGGCGTCGACGCCGACCGTCGCGCACACTGCGTGCCACAGTTTGTTGTTGCCGGCCGCGATCGCAAACCAGCCGTCGGCCGCGCGATAGGCCTGGTAGGGCGCGTTGCGCGGATGCGCCGAGCCGAGCTTGCGCGGGTTCTCGCCGGTGCCGAAATACTCGCTGGTCTGCAGCGCCGAGATCGCGAGCGTCGCGCCGAACATCGGCACGTCGATGTGGCCGCCGGCGCCGCCGGCGCGCACGCGGCTCAACAGGGCCGCGATCGAATATGCCGCATAGAGCCCGGAGGCGAAGTCGCTGACGGGCACCCCGGCCTTGACGGGCTCGCCGTCGGGTTCGCCCGTCACGCTCATCACGCCGGCCGCGGCCTGGATCGTCAGATCGAAGCCGCCCTCGCTGCCGCGCGGACCGTCCTGGCCATAGGCCGAGATCGAGCAGTAGACGAGCCGCGGATGGCGCGACGCGAACCAGTCCCAGCCGAGACCGAGCCGCTGCATCGCGCCGGGCCGATTGTTCTCGACGAGCACGTCCGCGCTCAGCACCAGCGCGCGGGCGCGCTCGAGGTCCTGCGGATCCTTGAGGTTCAGCACCACCGAGCGCTTGCCGCGATTGACGCTCGCGAAGTTCTCGCTGCAGCCGCCGTTGACGGGCGGCCACTGGCGCATCGAATCGCCTTCGGGCGGCTCGATCTTGATCACCTCGGCACCGTAGTCCGCGAGCAGCATGCAGCAATAGGGACCGGAAGCGACCTGGCAGAATTCGACGACGCGGATAGCGGTGAACGGGAGGGGCGGCAAGCTCATCCCGGTACTTTAATGAGTTCGCCGAAGACGACCAAGCGGCGGCGACGGCCCGCGTTCAAGTCGATCCGTCGCCGGCCGCTGTAACGGTCTCTCATTCCTGACGGCGGCGGTTCGCCCGGCCATGCAACACCTGCTGGAAATCCAGGACTTTCTGGTGTTCGCGGCCGTGACCGTGCTGAGCTTCGTGCTGCTGCACTGGTGGCTGCGGCGCAAGGCCGTCGGCGCGCATCGCGGGATACCGCCGCTGGTGTGGGGCCTGCTGCTCGTGCTGCTCACGGCGGGCGGCTACTTCGCCGACGACTTCGGTCACGATGCGCGCGACAAGCTCGAGCGCACGGTGGTCGGCTATGCGCCGACCTATGCGCTCGAAATGGCGCGACTCGGCCACGCCGCGATCACGCTGGACACCGCCCCGGACGAGGCGCGCTATCTCGCGCTCGTCGAAGCGCAGCGCCGCTGGCTGGCCGTGAACCCGGCGATCGCGGACATCTACACGCTGCGGCGGGAGGCAGACGGCACGCTGCGGCTGAACGTCGATTCCGAGACCGACTACGACCGCAACGGCCGCTACGAGGGCACCCGCGAGAGCCGGACGGACATCGGCGAGGCGCTGGACGAGGACACGGCCGCGCTGGACGCCGCGTTCGCGGGCACCGGCGGTTTCGATCCCGAGATCGCGACCGATCGC
>JBFWSI010000206.1:0-6924 GCA_050248455.1 Gammaproteobacteria bacterium
CGCCGGTGACGCACTACTTCGTCTTCCTGTCGATCGACAGGAAGCAAAGCCACCTCTGTTGCGGTGGTGCCAGCGGCGCTCGTCCACGATTGCTCGACGCCGTGGGCACGGCGCAGGAAAACGTGCGCTCATCGAGCACATGGGACGCCCTCGCGCCGAACTGCATCGACACGTGCCCGACGAGCCCGTGCGTCTGCAACGGGGCTCGCGGACGATTCGTCGGGGACGGAACGAGCCGAGATTCGACGCGCCCTGGATACCCCTCCGCGGCTGTTCGAAGGCTCCTGTCCGCGTAGGAGTCCCTTTCGCCCTTCGTCATGCCCGCGCAAGCGGGCATGACGAAGGGGTCGGCCAGGCGCCGAGCAGTCTTTGCGCTCAGCCAGCCGTTCAGCGCGCCGACTGCATCCCCGCGCTGCCGCCGCTCTGCTCGTTGCGGCGCATCTCCGCCGATGCGCGTCGCGTGCGCTCCTCCGACATCGCATCGGCGCCGTCGCTGAGCGGGCTGTCCTCGTGCATGTGTGAAACCCCGCGTGCGAGCGCGTACCCGAGAATCATGCCGACGGCGATGTCACAGACACTGTGATTCATGGTGGCCTCCTGCCTTGATCGAATGACGGAAGGGCGAGCATGCCCGTCGCCGGCACGCGCGGCAGCCGCCGCGGCGCGCATCGTCCGTAGGACTCGGGCCGGGGCGCGTGGCGTGCTCGCCCGATAGCCCGCGGCGCCGGCTGCGATCGAAGATGACACATTCGAGCAGGAGACGCCGTGATGGAACATCGCATCGAAGAATCGATCGATCTGGACGTGCCCGTGCGCATGGCCTACGACCAATGGACGCGCTTCGAGGAATTCCCGCGCTTCATGAGCGGCGTGCGCGAAGTGGTGCAGCTCGACGACACGCACCTGCGATGGCGCGTCGAGATCGCGGGCGCGGAGCGCACGTGGACGGCCGAAATCATCGAACAGATCCCGGACGAACGCATCGCGTGGGCGACGACGGCGGGCAAGCACAATGCCGGCGTCGTGCACTTCATGCCGCTGGGCGGCGCGCGCTCGCGCCTGCATCTGCGCATCCTCTACGACAGCGACGGCCTCGCCGAGCGGCTCGCCGAAGCGCTGGACCTGACGGCGGCGCGCGTGCGGCGCGAGCTCGACGCGTTTCGCCGCTACGTGGAGACGCGCGCTGACGATGCCGACGGCTGGCGAGGCAGCGTCCATCGCCGGCACGTCGAGACGCCGAGCCGGCACGAGCTTTGAGGAGGGGATCGATGCGTCGGGGGCGGTCGTGCATCCGGCTCGCCGTCCGACAGCCCGCCGCGCTGCGCCATCACCAGAATGCCCGCGCCTTGCGCGATACGAGGATCTGCAGATGACCCACAAAAAACGGAAGACGGCGATGGCAGTGTTCAGCGAAGGGAAATGGCTGATTGGCCTGCCGACGCTGCCGGCTGCGACCCGCGAGCCCGCCCGCATTCGGCTGCCCTTGCCCGAACGCGCGCCGCGCCGCCCGCGGCCCAAAGGCCGCGACGAGCGCTGAATCATCGTCACGCGGCGATCGTCCCGATCGCCGCCTCGCTGCGGCGCGAGCCCTGCGCCGCCTCGCGCACAGCTCGCGCGCTCGGCGGCATCGGATGGAACGCTGAAGCAGACTTCTCCGAACTGGTCTCCGAACGTTCTTTCCTCCCGGACTGCCTTTCCCACCCACGCACAGCAGCCGTCATTGAGCACATCGACGGCGTTGCCTTCGGTCCTGTCACGCCCAGCCTGACGCAGTTGTCAGTGTCGCGTCAGCCCGGAGTCTGCCGCGGCGCGATAAAGTAAGCCTCGGCCACGGCCGCGCCGGGATCGCCGGCACGGTTTCTATTCCATTGCAGTTCGAGAGTATTTTTGGCGTATGAGCTTCACGGTGAAACCCGTGTCCCGCCGTCGCGTCGTCCTGTTGTGGGGCGGCGCGTTGCTGCTGCTCCTGGGCCTCAGTATTTTCCTGCGCCAGCGACTGAGCGAGCCGGCCGCGGCGCCCGCCCCGCCGGCGCCGTCCGCCGTGCCCGTCGCCGTCGCCAAAGTGCTGGCGCGCGACGTTGCGGACACCCGCACCGCCATCGGCACCGTGCAATCGCTCAACAGCGCCGTGGTCCGGACGCAAATCGACGGCATCCTGCTCGAGGTGCTGTTCGAAGAAGGGCAGTACGTCGAGAAAGGCCAGCCGCTGGCGCGCATCGACGAGCGGCCGATCCTCGCGACTCTCGCGCAGGCGCGGGCCGAGCTCGCGCGCAATGCGGCGGAGATCGCGCTCGCCGAGATCGACCTGAAGCGCTATCGCAACCTGCTCGCGGACGATGCCATCGCGAGCCGCACCGTGGACCAGCAGCAGGCGACGCTCGCGCAGCTCGAAGCGAACGCCGCCGCGATTCGCGCCCGCATCGAGGCCGCGGAAGTGCAGCTGTCCTATGCGCGGATCGCGGCGCCGCTCAGCGGGCGGGTCGGTCTGCGTCTGATCGATCCCGGCAACCTGGTGCGCACGACCGATGCGCAGGGGCTGGTGACGGTGACGCAGATCGATCCGATCGCTATCGTCTTCAATCTGCCGCAGGACCTGCTGCCGCGCGTGCAGGCCCTGCTCACCGCGGCCGAGCCCGCGACGGTGCGGGCTTACGACCGTGACGGCGGCATCGAGCTCGCCGCGGGCAAGCTGCTGCAGATCGACAACGCGGTGGATACGGCGACCGGGACCATCCGCGTCAAGGCTCGGTTCGCGAACGCTTCCTCGCGCCTGTGGCCGGGCCAGTTCGTGACCGTAAGCCTGCAGCTCGCGAGCACGCCCGGGGCGCTGGTGGTGCCCGCGGCGGCCGTCCAGCAGGGCCTCGACGGCGCGTTCGTCTATCGCATCGTCGCGGACCGGGCGGAACGGCAGGCGGTCGAGCTCGCGCATGCGCACGGCGAGGAGATCGTGGTGACGCAGGGACTGAGCCTCGGCGACGAGATCGTCGTCGACGGACAGTCACGGCTCGTGCCCGGCGCCGCCATCGAGCGGATCGCCGCCAAGTCCGCCGCGCGATGAACGAGGGCTTCCGTCCCGGCTTCTCGCGCTGGTTCATCGCCCACCCGATCGCGACCGCGCTGCTGACCTTCGCGGTCGTCCTGCTGGGCGCACTCGCGTTTCCGAAGCTGCCGATCAGCGCGCTGCCGGAGGCGGAGTTCCCCACCATCAACATCCAGGCCCAGCTGCCGGGCGCGAGTCCGGAAACCATGGCCTCCGCCGTCGCGACGCCGCTGGAAGTACAGCTCAGCGCCGTGCCCGGCATCACGGAGATGGTGTCGACCAGCGCCCTCGGCTCGACCACCATCACGCTGCAGTTCTCGCTCGAGAAGTCCATCGACACCGCGGCGCAGGAAGTACAGGCGGCGATCAACACCGCGAGTGCGCGCCTGCCCTCGGAGCTGCCCAATCTGCCGTCGTGGCGCAAGGTGAATCCGGCCGACAGCCCGGTGCTGGTGCTGCGCATGTACAGCGATCTGCTGCCGCTGACCGAGCTGAGCGATCTGGCCGAGACGCTGATCGCACGCCAGCTGAGCCAGCTCGAAGGCGTCGGCGAGGTGCGCATCGTCGGCCAGCGCAAGCCCGCGATGCGCATCCAGGTCGCACCCGATCGCCTCGCGTCGCTGGGCCTGACCCTGGCCGACATCCGCCGCGCCGTGCAGGCCGCGAGCGTCAATCGCGCCAAGGGCGCGCTGTTCGGCGAGCAGCGTGTGTCGACGCTGGCGACCAACGATCAGATCTTCGCGGCCGAGGGCTACGACGACATCATCGTCGCCTACCGCGACGGCGCACCGGTGCGCGTCGGCGACGTCGCCACGGTGTCGGTGGGGGCCGAGAACGACTACGTCCAGGCGTGGTTGGGCGACAAGCCCGGCGTGGCGCTGGTCGTCACCCGCCAGCCGGGCGCGAATGTCGTCGACACCGCCGAGCGCATCCGCGGCGCGCTGGACGGGCTCAAGACGCTGCTGCCGGCGCACGTCGTGCTCGACGTGCTGAACGACCGCACGCGCACGATTCGCGCCTCACTGCACGAAGTGGAGGTCACGCTGGGCATCACGTTCCTGCTCGTGATCGGCGTCATGAGCCTGTTCCTGCGCCAATGGTCGGCGACGCTGATCGTCGCCACCGTGCTCGTCGTCGCGCTGATCGCGTCCTGCGCGGCGATGTACGCGTTCGGTTTCAGCCTCAACAACCTGACCTTGGTGGCGCTGGTGATCGCCGTCGGTTTCGTCGTCGACGATGCGATCGTGGTGGTGGAGAACATCCATCGCCATCTCGAAGGCGGCGCCGGCATGCGCGAGGCTGCCGAAGAAGGTGCCGCCGAAATAGGCTTCACGGTGCTCTCGATCGGCCTGTCGCTGGTCGCGGCCTTCATTCCGCTGCTCTTCATGGGCGGCGTCGTCGGCCGCCTGTTCCGCGAGTTCTCGCTGACCGCGACGGCCGCCATCCTCATTTCGGTGCTCGCCTCGCTCACCGTCGCGCCGATGCTCGCCGCGCGCTTCATGCGGCCGTTGCCGCCCGCCGCGCGGCACGACGGCTTCGCCGAACGGCTGCTCGCGGCCTACGACCGCAGCCTGCGCTGGGTGCTGCGCCACCAGCGCTTCATGCTGGGCGTGTTCGTCCTCACCGTCGCCGTCGCAGTGCTGAGCTACCTCCACATTCCGAAGGGCTTCTTTCCGCTGCAGGACACCGCGTTCGTGGTGGGCACGACGCAGGCGGCGCAGGATGCGTCCTACGAGACCATGCGCGAGAAGCATCTGGCGCTCGCCGGGATCGTCGCCGCGGATCCGGCAGTGCTCGGCTTCGCGCACGCCGTGGGTACCGTGTTCGGCAGTCAGGCGATGTCGAGCGGGCGCTTCTGGATCGTGCTGAAGGATCGCGACCAGCGCGATGTCTCGGCGTCCGAATGGATCGATCGGCTGCGACCGCAGCTCGCCGCCGTGCCCGGCGTCGTGCTGTATCTGCGCGCCGCACAGGACATCAATCTCGGCACCGGCGGCGCCCGCACCCAGTATCAGTATGCGCTGCGCAGCGCCGACAGCGCCGCACTGGCCGTGTGGGCCGAGCGGCTCACCGAGCGCCTGGCGGGGATGCCGCAGTTCCGCGACGTGTCCAACGATCAGCTGCTCGGCGGCAGCGTGACGCGCCTGAGCATCGATCGCGCGGCGGCCGCGCGTTTCGGCCTGAGCGCGGACGACATCGATCAGGCGCTCTACGACGCCTTCGGCCAGCGCCAGATTGCCGAATACCAGACCGAGACGAACCAGTACAAGATCGTGCTCGAAGTCGATCCCCGCCAGCGCGGCACGGCGGACAGCCTGCACTACTTCCATCTCCGCTCGCCGCTGACCGGCGGCATGGTGCCGCTCAGCGAGGTCGCGAAGCTCGAGCCGCCCGCGACCGGCCCGCTGTCGATCGCCCACAACAAGATGTTTCCGGCGGTGAACCTCTCGTTCAATCTCGCGCCCGGCGTGGCGCTGGGCGAGGCGGTCGCTGCGCTGAGCGCCGCGGAAAAGGACATCGGCATGCCGGCCTCGGTGTCCGGCCTCTTTCAGGGCGCCGCGCAGGCGTTTCAGGAATCGCTGGCGTCGCAGCCGATGCTGATCCTGGCCGCGCTGCTCGCGATCTACATCATCCTCGGCGTGCTGTACGAGAGCTTCGTGCATCCGCTGACGATCCTCTCGACCCTGCCGTCGGCGGGCATCGGCGCCATCCTGTGGCTGTGGCTGTGGGGCTTCGACTTCTCGATCATGGCGCTCATCGGCATCGTGCTCCTGATCGGCATCGTGAAGAAGAACGGCATTCTGATGATCGATTTCGCGATCGACGCGCAGCGCAAGCAGGGCCTGCCGGCCGAAGAGGCGATCCATCGCGCCTGTCTCGCGCGCTTCCGGCCGATCATGATGACGACGCTCGCCGCGATGCTGGGTGCCGTGCCGCTGATGCTGGGCGTCGGCACCGGCGCCGAGCTGCGCCAGCCGCTCGGCGTCGCGGTGGTCGGCGGCCTGCTGGTGAGCCAGATCCTCACGCTCTACTCGACGCCGGTCGTCTATCTCGCGCTGGAGCGTCTGTTTCACCGCCGGCAGGCGCTGGCCGCGCAGCGGGACCTGGCATGAACGGCCGCTGCCTCGCACTGGCACTGAGCTGCTCGCTGCTGGCCGCCTGCGCGCGCACGCCGCCGGCCGTCGACCGGATCGCGCCTGCGCCGCCCGGCGCATGGGAATCCCTGCCCTTGCCCGCGGGCGAGGCGACGCAGCGCTGGTGGCAATCGTTCGCGGATCCGGCGCTCGACCGCCTGATCGCGGCCGCGCTCGGCGCCAACCTCGACGTGCAGCGCGCCGCGGTCGCGATCGACGAGGCGCGCGCGCTGCGCGCCGCGGCGACGGCCGAGCGCTGGCCCTTGCTCGAGTTCAGCGCGTCCGCCGCCCGCCAGCGCGGCCGCGGTCGCAACGTCGGCGACGCGATCACCGTCAGCGATCTCGCGCTCGGCCTCGATGCGAGCTGGGAGGCGGATCTGTTCGGCCGCCTGGCCAGCGCCGCCGACGCGGCCGGCGCCCGCCTCGCCGCTTCGCTGGCCGATCGCGACGCCGTGCGGCTCTCGATCGCGAGCGAGGTCGCGATCGCCTACGTCGAATACCGTCTCTACCAGGCGCAGGCCGCGCTGGCCGCCAAGTCCGCCGCCGCCCAGGACGGCGTCGTGCGCATCACGCGGGCGCGCTACGAACAGGGCGTGGCGGGACGCTTCGATCTCGAGCGCGCGCGTGCGCTGCAGGCGACCAGCGTGGCGGCGGAGGACGCGGCGCGCGCGCTCGCCGGCACCGCGCGCCAGCAGCTGATTCTGCTCACCGCGGCGACCCCCGCCGCGGTCGACGGCATGCTGGGCGGCG
>JBFWSI010000207.1:0-6909 GCA_050248455.1 Gammaproteobacteria bacterium
CCAAGGTTTCGGAGCCACCCAGTCAACTCATCTCTTCCTCTGTGTTCTCGGTGTTCTCTGTGGCAATAAAGAAAACTCACCTCGGGCACAAGACCCGATGCGCCCGCACCGCCTCTCCGAAGGCGCCGAAGAGCTTCACGGAGTCGGGATTGTCGGCGGCGCGGTATTCGGGGTGCCATTGCACGCCCAGCGCAAAGGCCGTCGCGCCGCGCACGGAGACGGCTTCGACGATGCCGTCGGGTGCGTGGGCTTCGACGACGAGGCCATCGGCGAGGCGTGCGAGGCCCTGGCGATGCAGCGAGTTCACGCGGGTGCGCGTCTTGCCGAGCAGCGTCGCAAGCATGCCGCCGGGCACGAGCTCGATGTCGTGCACGAGGCCGTAGCGCCGATCGAGCTCGTCGAACTCGGGCGCGCGGTGGTCGAGACGGCCCGCACCGCGCTGCAGCTCGGCTTCCAGCGTCCCGCCTAGCGCGACGTTCAGCTCCTGGAAGCCGCGGCAGATGCAGAACAGCGGCAGCCCGCGCGCGAGGCAGCGGCGGATCAGCGCGAGTGTCAGATCGTCGCGCACCAGATCGTAGGGCTCGTGCGCGACGCTGGGCACCTCGCCGTAATGCGGCGGATGCACGTTCGACACCGCGCCCGTCAGCAGGATGCCGTCGAGCTGCGCGAGCAGCGCGTCCAGATCCAGCGCATCCGCCATCGCCGGGATCACGAGCGGCAGGCACTGCGCGACCTCGGCGACTGCGCGCAGGTACTTGTCGCCGGCCGAGTGATAGAGATGCGGGCCGTGCATATCGGTGTCGGCGGGGACGCCGACGAGCGGACGCGAAATGGCGGCCATCGCCTCGTTCAATCCTCGCGCGATTTGCGGATCAAGGTCGCGACGTCGATACCGAGCCACCGCGCGGCCTCGCGCTTGCTGCCGTGACGCGTGACGGCCTCGGCGATCGCGCGCCGTTCGAGTTGCCGCACGCGCTCGCGCAGGGTCGCCCCATCATCCCCTGCCACGTCCGCGGCGTCGTCCGTCGGTGTCGCTCCTTGCCGCACCCAGGCCGGCAGGTGATCGGGCTCGATGCAGTCGTCGGCGAGGATCGACGCGCATTCCAGCAGGTTCTTGAGCTCGCGCACGTTGCCCGTGAACTCGTGCGCCAGCAGGCGCTGCCGCGCCTCCGGCGCCAGCGTCAACGGCGGTTCGCGCCCCACGTTGAGCCGCGCGAACAACAGATCCAGCAGCGGCGCCACCGCGTCCGGGCCGCGCAGTGCCGGGAGCTCGAGCGTGAAGGTCGAAATGCGGAAAAACAGATCGGCGCGAAAGGCGCGCGCCGTCACGAGCGCACGCAGATCGCGGTTGGTCGCCGCGATCACCGCCGTGTCCGCGCGCCGCGCCTGCGTCGCGCCGACCGCCTGCACGCTGCCGTCCTCGAGGAAGTGGAGGAGCTTCGCCTGGCAGGCGAGCGGCAGCTCGCCGATCTCGTCGAGAAACAGAGTGCCGCCCGCGGCGGCCTCGATGTAGCCGCGCTTGCCCGAGCCGAGCGCACCGGTAAAGGCGCCGCGCTCGTAGCCGAAGAGCTCCGACTCGAACAGGCTTTCCGGAATGCTGCCGCAGTTCACGTGCACGAACGGCCGATCACGGCGGCCCGACAGCGCGTGGATGCGGCGCGCGAGCGCGGTCTTGCCGACGCCCGTCTCACCGAGCAGCAGCACGCTGGCACGTCGCGACACGGCGATCGCCGCCCTGTCCGCGAGATGTTCGATCGCGGGCGCGAGCAGCAGTCCATCGTCCACTGCGCGCGACCGCGGGCGCCGTTCCGCCGCTTCCGTCGCATAGTCCGCGCTCAGGAAATACAGGGTGTGCGCCGAGCCCGACGGCGTCGCCGCGATCACGCGACGGCTCGCCGCATAGCGCGCCGCGCCGTGGCGCGCGCGCACCACACCAGCGTCCCGGCCCTGCGCACAGCCGCGCAGGAAGGCGTCGAGATCGAGCAGCGCGTCGCGGCCCAGGACCGCGAAGGGCCGTCCGAGCACGCTCGCGCGCCGCAGCCCGAACGCGGCCTCGGCGCCCGCATTGAAATGCAGCACCGTGTCATCCGGCGCCGTGATGACGATCGCGACCGGCATCAGATCGAGCAGGCCGGAAAACGCCGACGAGGCGAGCAGCTCGGCGAAGCCTTCCGCGCTCAGCGTCTCGTCGTCGACGAAGCCGAAGCCGAGCGGCGGCAATGCGCTGCGCGTCGTCATGCGAGCGGCGCCGACACGCCACCGAGCGGCCGGCAGCTGCCCCACAAGCGCACGAGCCGGCCGTGTTCGATGTCGGCACGCACGTCGTTCTCGACCATCACGGGCGCGCCGTCGTGACGCGCATCGACCGATAGCGCGCCATCGATGGCCCAACCGGATTCGATGATCCGGCGCACGAAGGCTTCGTTCTCGGTGCTGCGCGGCCAGTAGGTCCGCACGCTCTGCGCGCACAAATCGACGTGATGCGGCAGCCCGTAGAGCCGCGACATCGCCTGATTGCAGAGCCGCCAGTACGAGGGATGCGAGAACACGCGAAACACGATTTCGTCGATCGGCAGGCCGACGTCGATCGGATCGGCAAACTCGATGCACCAGTGCGCCTCATGCCCGGTGTCGGCGATCTTGCGCAGCAGCTCGTTCTCGGCTTCGAGCCGCCGGAGACGCGCGGCCAGCGCGCCGAGCGGCGACTTCGCGATCGTCACGCGGCCGCGCGCGTCGGCGTGCCCGAGCGCTTGCGCCAACACGTGCAGCTCGCTGCCATCGCGACGCAAGAGGACGATCTCGGCGGGCTCGTCGGCCGCCTGCGCGGACAGCGCGCGCAACCACTCGACGGCGGCCGGCGCATAGAATCGCACGGCCGGCAGGCCGGCGAGCGTGCCATCGGCATAGCCGAGCGCGGCGGCTTCGGCGCCGTTCGCCCAGGCGACGACGCCTTGCGCATCGATGACGTCGATCAGCGTCGTCGTCGCGGACGACGGCTCGGCATCGAACGGCAGCTGCGCGGGGCGCACGAGCGAATTCGGTAACGGCAGATTCACGGACGGGTCTCCAGCGGCGCGCACCGGCGCATGAGACCGATTCTCGCGAGCGGCCGTCACGTCCGCAAGCGGAAGCGCAGCGGCAGCACCTCGGCGCCGGTGTTGCCGCTGTCCGGCAGCCAACGCGCTGTGCCGTCGGCCTCGAGCGCCGTCAGCCGCGCCGACAGACAGCGGAAGGCGACCGCCATGTCGCTGCGTGCCACCGCGTGTCCCAGGCAGTAATGGATGCCGCCGCCGAAACCATAGTGCGGCGGTCGCTTCGCGCGGATGTCGAAGCCGGCAGCTTCGCCATAGGCCTGCACGTCGCCCCCGGCCGCGGCTGCGAAGAGGTGAACCGTCGTGCCGCGCCCGATTTCGAGTCCCTGAAAGACGAAGTCCTCGGCCGCTTCGCGCGATACCCAGGTCGTCGTCGGCTGCAGGCGCATCACTTCCTCGACCGCAAGCGGCGCGAGCGAAGGATCGGCGGCGAGCAGCTCCCACTGATCCGGATGCTCCATGAAGAGCCGCAGTCCCAGGCTCAACTGGTTGCGCGTGGTATCGATGCCGCCGAAGATGAGGAGCACCACCATGTCGCGCAGCTCCTCGTCGGACAGGCGATCCCCGTCCTCGGTCGCGAGCACGAGCTGCGACAGGAAATCCTCGCCGAGCGCGCCGCGACGCGCCGCGATGAGCCCGTCCGCATACGCGAAGAGCTCGCCGACCGCCGCATCGACGCGCGCGACTTCCTCACGGAAGCGCACGCCGAGCGCGAGCCCCATGACGGCAGCGAGATCGGCGATGGCGCGCCAGTCGCGCTCGGGCACGCCGAGCAGCAGGCACAACACGCGTGTTGCATAGGGCTCGGCGAACTCCGTCATGAACTCGCACCGGCCGCGCGCGGCGAAGCCGTCGATCACCTCGTTCGCGAGCCGCATGAACGCGGGCTGCAGCGGCGCGAGCGTGCGCTGCGAGAATGCCGGCGTGACGAGACGCTTCAGGCGCGCGTGATCGACGCCTTCGCGACAGAGCAGGATGCGCGACCACCACTCGGCGAAGGGCCCGTCCTCGACGTCATTGTGCGCGGGCCAGCGGGCACTGCCCTGGATCAGGCGCGGATCCTTCACCAGCCTCGCGATCTCCGCGTGCCGCAGGATCGCGAGCCCGTAGGGCGTGCGCGCGTACCAGCTCCGCTCACGTGCCGCCGCCACTTCGGCAGAATGCATCGCGAAGCCGGGAGCCTCGACGTCGAGAAACGGTGCATCGTCGGTGTTCACGGCAAGTACTCGAGGAAGCGCTCGTAGTCCCATTCGGTGACGGTCGCCACGAAGCGACTCCATTCGTCGCGCTTCAGATGGAAGAACACGCGCGCCATCTCGCCCGGCAACGCGCGCATGACGACGGAGTCGCCTTCGAGCGCGTCGAGCGCCTCGCGCAGATCGCTCGGGATGCGACGCACCTGCTTGCCCGCCTCCATCGCCTCGTAGATGTTGCGCTGTTCCGGCTCGCCGGGATCGCAATGCCGCGTGAGCCCGTCGTCGAAGGCCGCGAGCAAACCGGCCGCCATCAGATAGGGATTCACCAGCGAATCGACCGCGCGATATTCGAGGCGGCCCGGCGCCGATACGCGCACGGCGCAGGTGCGGTTCTGCAGGCCCCAGTCGCGGTAGACCGGCGCCCAGAAGCCGAGATCCGCGAGCCGCCGATAAGAATTCACCGTCGAGGCGCCGAGCGCGGTCAGCGCCGGCAGATGCTCCATCATGCCGCCGATGCAATGCAGGCCGACCGGCGGCGGCAGCCAATCGTCGCCATCACGCAGGAACTCGTTGCGCCCGCCCTTGCGATAAGTGAATACCGCCGCGCTCGCCGGCAGCTCACCGTCGCGGCCGAGCGGGTTGACGAGTTCTTCGCCGCCGCGCCACAGCGAGACATTGTGATGGCAGCCGTTCGCCGAGGCGCCCATGAACGGCTTGGTCATGAAGGTCGCGATCAGATTGAACTCGCGCGCAACCTGCGCGCAAATCTGGCGATAGGTCGTCAATCGATCGGCGTTGCGCAGCGCTTCGTCGAACCAGATGTTCAGCTCGAGCTGGCCGGGCGCGTCCTCGTGATCGCCTTGAATCATGTCGAGCCCCATCGCCTGCGCGTACTCGGTGACCTTCTCGATCACCGGGAAGAGCTGCTCGAACTGATCGATGTGATAGGCGAACGGCCGCGTCGTGCCGCCGGCCGACTTGCCGTCGGGCCCGCGCTTCAGCCACATCATTTCGGGCTCACAGCCGACGCGCAGATGCATGCCGTGCTTGCGCTCGAACTCGGCGTGCAGGCGTCGCAGGTTGCCGCGGCAGTCCGAGCTCAGGAAGGCACCTGCGTCGTCGGCGTCGTCGCGGTTGCGGAACAGCGTGCAGAACACGCGCGCGACGCGCGGGTTCCACGGCAGCTGGCAGAAGGTCTCGGGCTCCGGGATCGCGACGAGCTCGGACGCATTCGCGCCGTAGCCGATGTAGCGGCCGTGGCGATCCGCGCAGACGTCGGCGACCGCGCCATACCAGAGCTGAACGCCGCGCGCCGCGATGCTCGACCAGTGCGCCGCCGGCGCCGCCTTGCCCATCACGCGACCGGTGACGGACACGAACTGGTAGAGCACATGCTTGATGCCGAGCGCGCGGATTTTCTGCTCGATCCCCGCGACCGCGGCCTGGCGCGCATCGTCGGTGAGATGCTGCTGGAGATCGGTGCCCTGTGCCGTCGCGGCGGCGTACAGGGCGGCCGGTATTGCGGTGTCGTTCATCACATCCCCTATGTATGTTCGCCTTCAGGCGATTTCGAAGTAACGGGCTTTTTCTTCGGCGCTGACCGCGCGCCGCAGCGCCTCGAATTCGTGGACGCGGCTTGCGACGTAGGGATCGACGAAGGCGGCGCCGAACAGCGTGCGCGCCGCTTCGCTCGTCGCGAGCGCCTCGGCCGCGGCCAGCAGGTCGCGCGGCAATGCGCGCATGCCGGCATAACGATGCGTGCGGCCGTCGCCCGTCGTCAGCGGCGGCGGCTCGACCGCGTGCTCGAGGCCCCACAGACCGGCGCCGACGAACATCGCGAGCGCAAGCCAGGGGTTGACGTCCGCGCCCGGGATCCGGAACTCGAGCCGATCGGTCGGCGCGTCGTAGGCAAGCGCGCGGATCGCAGTGGTGTAGCCGCCGTAGCTCCAGGTCGGCGTGCGCGGCGCCCAGTTGCCGGGCGACAGACGCCGATACGCGTTGACGGTGTGCAGCGGCAGCGCGATCAGCTCGGGCAGCAAGGCGAGCACGCCGCCGACGAAATGGCGCGCGCACTCGTTCAATTCACCCGGCCGGCTGCGGAAGAGATTCGCGCCCGCGCCATCGCGGAGCGAGAGATGCAGGTGACCGGAGAGACCGGGTGCCTGGGCATCGGACTGCGCCATGAAGCAGGCGGTCTGGCCGCGACGGCGGAAGAACGCGCGGCTCGCGAGCTTGAAGAACGCCGCGTCGTCGGCGGCGCGCAGGCCCTCGGTCGCGGCGAGCGTCGCCTCCATGCAGCCGGCGCCGAGCTCCATGCCGAGGCCGAACAGGGGCACGTCGGCCGTCTCGCACATCGTCTGCTGGGCGGCAACGACATCGGCATTGACGGCCGCGCTCTGCGCGTCCCAGCAGCGATTGTCCGGCGCCCAGGCGGCGGGCGCGGCGTAGCGCTTCTCCCGCAGCGACTGCGCGGTCTCGTCGAACACCAGCCATTCGAACTCGAAGGCGGCGCGTACGCGATAGCCCGCGGACGCCGCCCGCGCGAGCTGCGTCTTCAGCAGCACGCGCGGACTCGTCGCGCGGTGGGGACCCGTGAAGTCGGCGACGATCCAGGCCGCTGC
>JBFWSI010000208.1:0-6901 GCA_050248455.1 Gammaproteobacteria bacterium
ACGCGCGGCTGGAAGGCAATCTCGCCGGAGAGCTCGTCGTGCACGGACTGCGGCTGCGCATGCCGAGCGCCGCGCTCGACGTCGCGCAGGCGCGGCTGCGTTGGCAGCCGCTCGCGCTGCTGCGCGGACGGCTCGTCGTCGATCGCCTCGCGCTCGACCGCGGCGAGCTGCGCGTGACGCCGTCGCGCGCATCGTCGCCTTCGACCGCGACGCCCGGCACGCCGCTGCCCGTGCAGGTGGAGGCGATCGAGATCCGCGATCTCGCCCTCGTGCTCGATGAAGAAACGCATCGACTCCATCGCCTGCGCGCGAGCGTCGCCGCGGACGCCGCCGGTTTCGAGCTGCGTGAGCTCGCGCTCGATCTGGACACGCATCGACTGTCCGGCCGTGCGGGCCTGCGCGCGGAGCAGGTGGCCGCTGCGCTCGACTATGCGAACGCGCCGGATCCGGACAGCGAGACCGCGCTCGCCGGCAGTCTGCGCGCCACCGGCCCGCTCGCCGCGCTGCGCACGACGCTGCGCCTGCGCGCGCCGCTGGCGGCGACGCTGGAGGGCGAGCTCGATCTCGCGGCGGCCACGCCGTCCTTCGATCTCCGCGGCAGCGCCGCGCCCACGCCGTGGCTGGCGGCGCAGGGCATCGCGGCGCGCGTGAACGATCTCGTCTTCACGCTGAAGGGCACCCCGCAGACCGCGGCCCTGCGGGCGACGGCGACGCTCGTCCTGCCCGATCTGCCCGCAACCGCCGTCACGCTGGATGCGACGCGCCTGCCGCAGGCCGCGCCCGACGCCCTGCGCGCGAGCCTGCGCTGGCGGCTCGAGCCCGCGGCGCCGCTGTACGGCGCGCGCGTCGTCGAAGGCGGCGGCGAGCTCGCCTGGCGGGACGGCCGGCTCGACTTGCAGCAGACGCTGACCGCGCCGTCGCCCGTGACGCTCGACGCCGCGATCGAGCCCGGCCCGCGGCCGCGCGTGGAAGCGCGCGCCGCGTGGCAGTCGCTCGCGCTCGTCTTCGGCGACACGACGCTGCGCTCGCCGCGCGGCGAGCTGCGGGTCGAAGGCATCTACCCGGATCTCTCGCTCGAAATGGATGCGAGCGTCGACGACGAGCGCCTCGGTGAGGTCGATGCGCGCGCCGCCGCGCAGCTCGGCGCGCAGCGGCTCGCGCTCACGCGCCTCGATGCGACGCTCCTGAACGGCAGCGTGGAGGCGCGCGGCGAGCTCGCGTCCTTCACGCCCGCCATCGGCAGCTTCGCGCTGCGCGCGCGCGGGCTCGATCTCGCTGCGCTACGCGCAGGCCTCGACACGCGGCTGGACGCGAAGGCCGAGCTGAGCCTCGACGGCCCGCGCCTGCGCGTGGCAGTGGACGAGGCCACGGGCCGCTGGCGCAATCAGCGGCTGCGGGCGCGCGGCGTCTTCGAGCGCGAGCACGGGCATGCACGCGTCGAGGACGTCGATCTGCGCATCGGGCGCAACCGCCTCGCGCTGAACGGCAGCATCGACGAGGCGCTCGCGCTCGATCTGCGGCTCGAGATCCCGGCGGCCGGCGAGCTCGACGCGAGTCTCGATGGAGCGCTGCGCGGCAGCGGCCGTCTGCGCGGCACGCCGGCCGCGCCGGTGCTAGATGCGGAGCTCGCCGCGACGGGCCTGCGCGCGGGCGATCTGCGCATCGCGACGGCGACGCTGCGCGCCGCGGTCGCGCCGGCCGCTGCCTCCAGCCTCGTGCTCGACGCGCAGGACGTGCACGCGGGCGACACGCCGCTCGGCGGCGTGAAGCTGGAAGCGAGCGGCACGCTCGCGGCGCACCGCGTGACGCTGGCCGCCGGCCGCGGCGAGCATCGTCTCGCGCTCGATGCGCGCGGCGGCTGGCAGGCAAGCCGTCTCACCGGCCGTCTCGCCGCGCTGTCGCTCGCCTGGCCCGAGCTCGGCCAGTGGACGCTCGACGGCGCCGCCGACTATCGCCACGCGGACGGCGCGCTGACGCTCACGCCGCTCTGCGTGTCGCGCGCCGAGGCGAAGCTCTGCGTGGACGCGCAGGCGCTCGCAGCCGAGGCCGGCCGCGTGCATGCGGTGCTCGAGAACATCCCGACGGCGCTGGCGCAGCCCTGGCTGCCGCCGCACATCCGCATCGACGGCACGCTCGATGGCGAGCTCGATGCCGCGTACGAAGCCGGCGGCTGGCGGCCGCGCGGATCGATCACCGGCAAGGACGTCGTGCTCGTCGCACATCCGCCCGAGACGGACGAGACGCGCCTGCCGATCTCGCCGTTGTTCCTGCGCTTCCACGAGACCGACGAGGGCCGGCGTTTCGCGCTCGAGGCCGCGAGCGGGACGCTGGCCGAGGTGAAGCTCGCCGGCCTCCTGCGCGGGACAGCGGAGGACGCGGGCCTGGAGGCGCAGCTGCACGTGAAGAATCGCGATCTACGCGCGCTCACCGAGTTCGTGCCCGCGCTGTCCGGCAGCGAAGGCGGCTTCGAGCTCGAGGCGAAAGCGGCAGGCCCGCTCACGCATCCCGCGCTGAATGCGCACGGCCGCCTCGTCGACGGCCGGCTGCGCGTCGAGCGCGCAGGGATCACGCTCGACGCGCTCGCGCTCGACGCCACGATGCGCGGCGCCGAGCGCATCGATCTCGACATCGATCTCGGTCAGGGCGCGCAGCGCATGAGAATCACGGGGGAGGTGAGCCGCGCGCCCGATTTCCCGTTCGCGCTGCACGTACGGAGCGAGCGCTTCAGCGTGCTGCGCCGGGCCGAGCTCGATGCCGACATCGCGCCGGATCTCGACATCGACGGCACGCTGCAGGCGATGCGCCTGCGCGGCAAGATCGATCTGCCGCTGCTGAGCCTGCGCCTGCACAAGCTGCCGCCGGAGGCCGTCGCGGTCAGCGCGGACGAAGTGCTGATCGACGCGCGCGGCGAGCCCGTCGCGGAAGCGACGGCGGACTCCGCCGGCCTGCGCTTCTATCGCGATCGCGTGACGGGCGAAGTCGATCTCGCGCTCGGCGAAGAGGCGCGCGTGTCGGGCCTGGGTCTCGCTGCGCGGCTCGCCGGCGCCATCCGGTTCAGCAAGGATGCCGGCAGCCTCGGCTTCGCCGACGGGCGGGTGTCGCTGAAGAATGGCAGCTACGTCGCCTATCGGCAGAAGCTCGACATCGAGAAGGGCGAGCTGCTGTTCGCCGGTCCGCTCGACAACCCGGCGCTCGACGTGCTGGCCCTGCGACCGGATCTCGCCGTGAAGGCGGGCGTGACGATCTCGGGCACGGTGCAGGCGCCGATCGTGCGCCTGTACTCGGTGCCGGCGATGGCGGATCTCGAGACGCTGTCCTATGTCGTCACCGGCGAGCCGCTGAGCGGCACGAACAAGACGAGCGCGGATCTGCTCGCGAAGGCGGCGCTCGGCCTCGGCCTCGAGCAGGCCGCAGGCCTCACCGATCAGCTGCGCGACTGGTTCGCGCTCGACGAGCTCGGGATCAGCAGCGGCAGCACGGTGCAGGACACGAGCCTCGTCGCCGGCAAGCGGCTTTCCCCGCGCTTCCGCGTGCGCTCGGAGTTCAATCCCTTCGATCGCCTGTGGTCCGTCTTCCTGCGCTACCAGCTCACGCCGCAGCTGAGCGTGGAAGGCGAATCCGGCGCGCGGCAGGGCGCGGATCTGATCTACTCGATCGAACGGGAAACGCTGTTCTGAGCGCCGCCGGGACGCGAGGCGCCGTCGCGCGGCACGGTTTTCGCACCGTCCTCGGAGCGGTTTCGAAGACAGGAGGTAGACATGAATTTCGGCGATTTCGACTGGTCCCGCCTGAACCTGGAAGGCTACGCCGTGCACGTCGGCGCGGCGCTCGCAATCTTCGTCGTGGGCTGGATCGTCGCGGCATGGCTGGGCCGCATGGTCGGCCAGGCCGGGCTGCGCAGCGGCCGGCTGAGCCCGACCGTCGTGCCGGTCTTCGCGAAGCTCGCGCGCCTCACGATCCTCGTGATGGTGATCGTCGCGGCGCTGAACGAATTGGGCGTCGAGACCAGCGGGCTGTTCGCGATGATCGGCGCCGCGGGCCTCGCCCTGGGCCTCGCGCTGAAGGACACGGTGTCCGACGTCGCCGCCGGCATCGTGCTGCTCGTGCTGCGGCCCTTCGACGTCGGCGAGGCGGTCAGCATCGGCGGCACCGGCGGCATCGTCGAGGCCGTCGATCTGTTCCAGACGCGGCTGACGTCCTTCGACGGCGTGCCGATCGTGATCAACAACTCCGCCGTGCGCACGGCGATCGTGCAGAACTATTCGCGCGCCGCGCGCCGGCGCATCGAAATCGACGTGCGGATCGGCTACGGCGACGACGCCGGCAAAGCGATCGCGGTCATCGGCCGCCTGCTCGAGGCCGATGCGCGCGTGCTGCGCGATCCGGCGCCGCTCGTCAACACCAAGATGCTCGCCGACAATGCCGTCGTGCTGCTCGTCCGTTGCACGACGAATGCCGCCGATTTCGAAGCGACGCTGTTCGACCTGAACCGCGCGATCAAGGAGCAGCTCGAAGCCGCCGGGCTGCACATACCTCCGCCGCAGCGCGAAGTGCGCGTGGTGGACCGGCCGGCGGCGTAGGCCCGCATCCTCGCGTGGCGTGGATGAGCGCAGCGGGATGCGGGCGCCGGTTCGCGAGGAGGTGCAGCGAATGCCTACTCCACGCCGTCAGCGGTCGATCCCGCCGAGCAGCGCGTACTTGATCTCGACGAAATCGTCGATGCCGTACTTCGAGCCTTCGCGCCCGATGCCCGATTCCTTCATGCCGCCGAAGGGCGCGACCTCGGTGGAGATGATGCCTTCGTTGATGCCGACGATGCCGTACTCGAGCCCTTCCATCACGCGCCAGATGCGCCCGACGTCGCGGCTGTAGAAGTAGGACGCGAGGCCGAACTCGGTGTCGTTCGCCATGCGGATCGCTTCCTCTTCGGTGTGGAAGCGGTAGAGCGGCGCGACGGGGCCGAAGGTTTCCTCGCGCGTGATCTTCATCGCGGTGGTGACGCCGGTGAGGATGGTCGGCTCGAAGAAGCTGCCGCCGAGCGCGTGGCGCCGGCCGCCCGTGAGGACCTTGGCGCCGTGGGTCGTCGCGTCCTCGATGTGCTCCTCGACCTTCTCGACCGCCGCCATGTCGATCAGCGGCCCCTGCTGCGTCTCGCCTTCGAGGCCATTGCCGACCTTGAGCGCTTCGACCGCGGTCTTGAGCTTCGCCGCGAAGGCGTCGTAGACGCCGTCCTGCACGAGCAGGCGGTTCGCGCACACGCAGGTCTGGCCGGTGTTGCGGTACTTCGAGGCGATCGCGCCGATGACCGCGGCATCGAGATCGGCATCGTCGAAGACGATGAACGGCGCATTGCCGCCGAGCTCCATCGAGGTCTTCTTCACCGTGCTCGCGCACTGCGCCATCAGCGCGCGACCGACTTCGGTCGAGCCCGTGAAGGTCAGCTTGCGCACGATCGGATTCGTCGTCAGCTCGGTGCCGATGTCGTTCGAACCGCCCGTGACGACGTTGAACACGCCGGCCGGCAGGCCCGCGCGTTCGCCGAGCTCGGCGAGCGCGAGCGCGGAGAACGGGGTCGCGGTCGCCGGCTTCAGCACCATCGTGCAGCCCGCCGCGAGCGCGGGACCGGCCTTGCGCGTGATCATCGCCGCGGGAAAGTTCCACGGCGTGATCGCGGCGACGACGCCGATCGGCTCCTTGGTCACGATGATGCGCTTGCCGGGCGCGAAGGTCGGGATGGTGTCGCCGTAGAGCCGCTTGCCTTCCTCGCCGAACCATTCGATGAACGAGGCCGCGTAGGCGATTTCGCCCTTCGCCTCGGCGAGCGGCTTGCCTTGCTCCGCGGTCATCAGCACCGCGAGATCCTGCTGGTGCTCCAGCATCAGATCGGCCCAGCGGCGCAGGATTTTCGCGCGCTCCTTCGCCGTCTTCGCGCGCCATGCGGGATAGGCCGCGTTGGCCGCCTCGATCGCGCGGCGCGTTTCGGCGACACCGAGGCGCGGCACGCTGCCGAGCACGGCGCCGTTGGCCGGGTTCGTGACTTCGATGCTCTTCCCCCCGTCGGCGGCGATCCATGCGCCGTTCACGTAGCAGGCTTCGCGCAGCAGGGTCTTGTCGTTGAGGGGCAGGGTTTGGCGGGATGCGGCCATGGACGATTCCTCTTTGATGACGCGGCCAGATTGGCAAAAGCTCGAATGCCGCGCATGTTAGCGGGAGCCGCCGCGCGGCGACACCGGGCCGGCTTCTTTCATCGCCCGGACGAGCCATCGCTCGTCCGACAAGCCCCCGCGCGCGCACCGCTAGCCGTCGCAGGCCGCGAGACTTCACGCTGGGCGCAGGAACATGAGGCAGGGATCGCCGATGAAAGCACTACACACGATGACCGCATTCGTCCTTACGGCAGGCATCGCCTGCAGCAGCCTGCCCGCCTTCGCGCAGGTCGGCGCAGGCGGCAACTCGGGAGGCGGGACGGGCGGCGCGACGACGCAGGGCAGTCCATCGTCCCCGCTCGGCGGGACTGGCGGCCTGCCGGGCGGCGCGCCCGGTGTGCAGCGTGAACCGCTGAATCCGGGGCCCGGTACGACGGACGGTGACAACCGTTCGGGGCGAGCGCCAGATTCGAACGACGGTTTGAACGGGATCAACCGCCGCGATGGCAGTGGCCTCGGCACGACGATGAGCGATGACGAGATCCATCAGGCCTGCATGATGAAGGCGAACCCGGACGATTGCCGCACGCGGTTGCGCAGTGGCGAGACGGACGACTCGATCGAGCGGAACCCGCCCTGAGCCGCGATTGCGCCGTGCCACACCTTCCCGGATTCCGCGCCGCTGTGCGGCGCTCGTTCCGGGCTACTGAAGAGATCCCGTAGCCCGCAAGGAGCGTAGCGGAATGCGGGGTTCG
>JBFWSI010000209.1:0-6882 GCA_050248455.1 Gammaproteobacteria bacterium
CGAACTGGATGATGCCGGGATCCTGATTGAAGAAATCCCGGCCCGCCGCGATCGCCACCGCCTTGGTGCGGTTCTCCTGCGCCGAATCCAGCCAGAGGCCTGCGCCCAGCACCTGATTGACCAGGTCTTGCACCAGCGGGCGATTCTCCGCGATCAATTCCTCGCGTACCGTCAGCACGCAGCAGATGTAGTTGCGCCACTCGTCGCGGGTCATGCGCAGCGGCCGTGCATAACCGGCACGCTGGGCCGCGGCGCCGAAGGGCTCACCGGTGCAATAGGCCTCGACCGCATCGGCATAGAGCGCCGCCGGCATGTCGGGCGGCGGCATCTCGATGATCTCGATGTCGCGCGGGCTCATGTCTTCCTGTTTCAGCATCTTCCGTAGAAACAGGAAATCCACCGCGAAGCGGCTCGGGATCGCGATGCGTTTCCCGGCGAGCTGCCGGAAATGCCGATACGGAGAGTCGGTCTTCACCATGATCACCGCACCCGAGCGGTGACCGAGCGACACGATCTTGACCGGGATTCGACTGTTGGCCAGGTCCATGACCATCGGCGCAAGCATATAGGCGGCCTGGATTCGGCCGGCCATCAGCGATTCCTTGATCTCGGGCCAGCCGCTGTACTTGCTGAACGCATACTCGAAGCGCGGGTCGGTCGCGGGCAGGGCCTCGTTGCTGAGGGTCTTCGCGCGACACGCGACGGGAAGAGTGAGATTGCAGGTCACGGGCAAGCCGCCGACCAGCAAGGCCTTCGATTTCTGCGACGCGCACGCGACCAGGCTACCCGGCAGGGCAGCCGCGGCGAGGCTCAGCAACAGTCGTCTGCGATTCATCGGAGAGCTTCGCTTTGAGGAACTCCGGACCACGGGGCCACCTCGAGCATGGTCGACACACGCCTGCGGAAAGCGTTGCGCGGACCGCCGCGCCCGGGTTGCCATGGTAAGGCGTGTCGCGTTGCATCAACATCGCGCGGGGCCACCGCGGAGCGTCTTCCGCTCGAAGACGCGGCACGCCCGCCGTCGACCGCGGTCGCTTCCCGGAATAATGAGTTTCTCCGGAGCCCCCCTTGCAGGTAAGCTCGAATCTCGATGACGACGGAGAATTGCGATGGAAGCTTTTCTGAACCGCTGGAGCCCGCGCGTCCTGAGCCTCCTGCGGATCGTGGCAGCCTTCCTGTTCATCCAGCACGGCACGCAGAAGATGTTCGGCTTCCCGGCGCCCCAACGTCATCCGTTCGAATTGTTCACACTGAACGGTATCGCCGGCACTCTCGAGGTAGTGGGCGGCTTCCTGCTCCTGATCGGGCTGTTCACCAGGCCGACTGCATTCATCCTGTCCGGGCAAATGGCATTCGCCTACTTCATTGCCCACGCGCCGCAGAAATTCTGGCCGCTGCTGAACGGCGGTGAGCTGGCCGCCATGTGGTCGTTCCTGTTTCTGTATTTCGCATTCGCCGGCGGCGGCGAATGGAGCGTCGATCGCCTTCATCGGCCTCGGGCTCGTTGGTGAACGATGGTTCCAGGCGGAAAGAACGAGGATATTCACTCTCCAGTCATTTCAGGTACACGAAATCGATAACTTCTCCATCCTCGGACGCACAGCTCATGGTCGCAGCGGCAAGCTCTCGCGATGCGTGCGGCCCACGCGATGGCCTCCTCGCGTGAGGGCAGTTCGAGCATGGTGAAGCTGCCGGCGATCGGTGGCGCCCACGGGTAGCCGCCCTCGGCGACCGCGCCGTCGGCTTTCGCCTCGTCGATCACGGAGTGCGAATCGCGGCCCACCGCCTCCCGTTCGCCGTCGGGCACGACCATCGCTGCGCTGGGGAAGGCGATCAGGTACTCAGCCACTGTCCTTTTTCTTTTTGGGGTTTTGATGATCGTCGTGAAGCGCGTATGCGGACCAATGCTGAGTTGGCCAGCGTATTACAGCAGGCTTCGCGAAGGCGACAATAACGAAGCTGCCGCAGCGAACCCACTGTAAGGCGCCCGGTTGAACGATGTGTTGGGCCCACTACGCCCCCCTCGTTCTATGGTCCTGCACTGCAGGGTAAGAATTGCCCGGGGTGGCGTTTCGACAGTGGTACGCCATGCAACTATCTAACGGGTCTCGACGTTGTTTGTGGAAACGGCGATAGCCGTCGCCCGTATAAGCACCCTCTGTATCGCCGTTGAAGGCATACCACTGAACCACGTGTCTTCGGGCAGAGCTTGCACGGCGCATGGAAAATGGGGTGGGTGGAAGTGCCCCGCCATCCACTCCCGAGGACACCCACCGAACTCGGCCGCACACCTCGGTGAATGTCCGCGTTACTGCCCGCCCGTTACTGCCGCGGCGCGTGGCCCGGTGTCGATGTACAGCCATGCCCCGGCAGCAACGCGACTGAGGAAACCGGGGTGGCCCCCACCCTCGGCAAGGACATCCACCGAACTCGACTGCGTCGCTTCGGTGGCCGCCCTTCGTCCTCGCTTCGATGGATTGTCTGGCAGGAAGGATCTTCAAGACACCCAAGGCAACGGCAGCGGCTGGCCGTCCGGCAGCTCGACCCTCACCGGCGTCACCGACAGCACCGCGAGCAACTCCATCGGCTCGTCGCCGACGTTGAAGATCTGGTGAGGCACGTTCGGCGGGACGACGAGCGTCGTATTCGCACCGAAGCGCTCGATGCGGCCCTCGATGTGCAGCTCGCCGCGTCCCGACTGCACGACGACGACTTCCTCGCAGTCGTGGCGATGCGGCGGCGAGGCCTGGCCGGGGGCGATGCGTTGCTGCCAGACCGATAGCGATTTGAGGCCGTCCTGCCCCGACGCGAGGGTGACGTGGTCGATGCCGGGAAGGGCGGCGCGCGGCAGTTCGGCGTGGTGGATGATGCTCATCGGGAAACTCCTCTGTTGATGACCGGGTCCGGCGCGGAATGTCTCCGTCGCCGTCCAGCGCAGTATCGGTCGACCCCGACTATGCCGGAACGGCCTCGATGGTCATCATATTGACGACTCATTGTCGCCAATCAGGGAGCCGCCGATGCCCAGCCTCGATCTCCTCGCGTCCTTCGTGTCGGCCGCGCGGCACGCCGGTTTTGCCGGCGCCGCGCGCGACCTGGGTCATTCACCGTCGGCGGTCGCGAAGAACGTCGCGCGGCTGGAGGCGGAGCTCGGCGTGAGGTTGTTCCACCGCACGACACGGCAGGTGAGCCTCACGCCCGACGGCAAGGAGCTGCTCGAGCGTTGCGCGCGCATCGTCGATGAAGTCGAGGCGCTGGAAGCGGCCGCGGCAGGTGCGAAGTCGGAAGTGCGCGGCACGCTGCGCATCGACGCGCCCATCGCCTATGGGCACAGCGTCGTGCTGCCCGTGCTGGCGGCCTTGATGACGCGCTTTCCGCAGCTCGAGCTCGACGCACGCTTTTCCGATCACGTGGTGGACATCATCCGGGAAGGGCTGGACGCGGCGATCCGCATCGGCCCGCTCGCCGACTCGCGGCTCGTCGGCCGCCGCATCGACGAGCAGACGCTGCTGACTTGCGCGAGCCCCGGCTATCTGGCGCGTCACGGCACACCGGGAAAGCCCGAGGATCTGGCGCAGCATCGCTGCCTGCTGTTCCGCCTGCCGTCGACCGGTCGCGACCGACCCTGGCAGTACCGGCGCGGCAAGCGCAGCGTGCAGTGGACGCCGGACGACGGCGTGCGGCTGGGCGACGGCGAATCGCTGCTGAAGCTCGCGGCCGCCGATCTCGGTGTGATTCAGGTCCCGCACTACATCGCGGGGCCTGCGCTACGGGCAGGCGCGCTCGTCGAAGTGCTGCAGGCTTATCGGCCGGCGCCGACGCCCATCTCGCTCGTCTACCCGAGCCGTCGCCAGATGCCGCCGCGCGTGCGCGCCTTCGCAGACGCGCTCGCGGACACGCTGGATGGCAAAGCCGGATGAGCCGGGAGTGAAGCTCGCGCTCGTCGCTCAGCGCCCGTCCGTCTCGTCCCTGATCCCTTCGGCAGCATTCTCCATCGCGTCGGCCGCGTCCTCGCCGGCGTCCTTCAGCTTCTCGTGCTCCCGCATGTCGAGCGCGTCCTGCGTTCCCTCGATGGCGCGTTCCGTCGGCGTGTCGTTGCGATCGCAACCGGCAGTCGCGAACGCCAACGTCATCGTCGCCACGGCGAGCAGTTTCGGCACACTGATCATGTGATGGCCTCCCTCGATGTATTCCCCTGGATGCATCTTGCGCGTCGACGCCCCGGCTCAATCGTTCGCGGCGTCGTCGAGCGCTTCCTTCACGTCGCCGACTTTCTTCTGGACCTTGCCCTCGACCTGGTTCTTCAGGCCTTCGATCTGCTGCGACTCGTTGCCGGTCGCCTCGCCGATCTTCTGCTGCACCTTGCCGCCCACTTCCTTGGCCTTGCCCGCCACCTGATCCTTGTTCATCGTGGAGCTCCTTCTCTGGCGTTGTGCGCACACCCCATGTGTACGCCGTGGGCACGATGGTCGGAGACCGGCGGACAGACGGTCTGCCGTCCTGACGGCCCAGGCTCCGTCGGTGTCCGAGGGGGCGATGTCAGTGGAGCGGCGGGTGGAGTACCGGCGAGATCGCGCAGAGCACGACTCGGACCGAAAAGCATTTCTGCATGCCGGCACCCCCAACCCCGCCCGTCTCCCAATCTCGGTTACCTTGGCGTCCATGAATCGCCCGCCTCCGAAAACCGTCGAGCTTCCCGCGACCGCCGTCGCCAAGCCCGCCGCGGCGCGCAGCGATCTCGCCGTCATCCGCGAACTGCTGCCCTGGCTGCGTCCCTTCGCCGGCCGCATCGGGCTCGCGCTGGGCCTGATCGTCGCCGCGAAGCTCTCGAACCTCTACGTCCCGATCGCGCTGAAGCAGCTCGTCGATCGGCTGAACCTGCCGGCCGACGCGCTGACCCTGCCCGTCGCACTGCTCGTCGCCTACGGCGCGGCCCGCGTCGGCGTGACGCTCTTCACCGAGCTCAGGCAGATCGTCTTCGCCCGCGTGTCGGCGCGCGCGTCGCGCGACATCACGCTGCGGGTGTTCCGGCACCTGCACGCGCTGAGCCTGCGCTTCCACCTCGAGCGCCGCACCGGCGGCGTCGCACGCGACATCGAGCGCGGCGCGAGCTCGGTCGGCGAGCTGCTCGACTGGACGCTCTACTCGATCCTGCCCACCGCGCTCGAAGTGCTGATGGTGACGGTGGTGCTGGTGTGGAACTACGACTGGAGCTTCGCGCTGATCACGCTGGCGACGCTCGCGACCTATGCGGCATGGACCATAGCGATCACGGAATGGCGCACGGGCTATTACCGCGCGGCGCTGGACGCCAACACGCGCGCCAACGAGCGCGCCGTCGATTCGCTGCTGAACTACGAGACGGTCAAGTACTTCGGCAACGAAGCGCACGAGCTGCGGCGCTACGACGACAACCTGCGCCATCTCGAGAACGCGCAGGTCACCTCGGTCAAGATGCTGGCGCTGCTGAACCTCGGACAGACCACCGTGATCGCCGCCGGCGTGACGGCGATGATGTGGCGCGCCGCGGCCGGTGTCGTCGCCGGCAAGCTCACGATCGGCGATCTCGTGCTAGTCAACGCCTATCTGCTGCAGCTGTCCGCGCCGCTGTTCCTGCTCGGCATGGTCTATCGCCAGGTGCGGCAGGCGCTGACGAACATGGAGCGCCTGTTCGGCCTGCTCGACCAGCAGCAGGACGTGCAGGACGCCGCCGGCGCGCGGCCGCTGGTCGTCACGCGACCGCGCCTGCGCTTCGAAGACGTGCATTTCTCCTACGACGGCCGCCGCGAGATCCTGAAAGGCGTGAGCTTCGAGATCCCGCCCGGCGGCACCGTCGCGGTCGTCGGCCATTCGGGCTCGGGCAAGTCGACGCTCGCGCGCCTGCTCTATCGCTTCTACGACGTCGACGCCGGCCGCATCACGATCGACGGCCAGGATCTGCGCGCGCTGACGCAGGCGTCGCTGCGCGCCGCAATCGCGATCGTTCCGCAGGATACGGTGCTCTTCAACGACAGCATCGAGTACAACATCCGCTACGGCCGGCCGGACGCGAGCGCCGCCGAGGTCGAAAGCGCGGCCCGCGCCGCGCACATCCACGACTTCATCGCGGGGCTGCCCGACGGCTACGCCACGCTGGTCGGCGAACGTGGTCTCAAGCTGTCGGGCGGCGAGAAGCAGCGCGTCGCGATCGCGCGCGCCCTGCTCAAGAACCCCGCGATCCTGATCTTCGACGAGGCGACTTCCGCACTAGACTCGAAATCCGAGCAGGCGATCCAGGCCGAGCTCGAGCGCATCCAGATCGGGCGCACCACGCTCGTCATCGCGCATCGGCTGTCGACGGTGAGAGACGCCGACCGCATCCTCGTGATGGACGACGGGCGCATCGTCGAGCAGGGCAGCCATACCGAGCTGCTCGCCCGCGACGGGCAGTATGCGCAGATGTGGACGCTGCAGCAGCGCGACGAAGAAGCCGCGACGCCGGCGTGAGGTGCCTCAGCCGACCGTCACGCCGTTGCGCGCCAGCACCGCGAGCAGCAGCGGCACGTCCGGCGGTCCCGGCGGCACGCTGCGATCGACGTCGGTGAACATCTCCGCCGAGCGCGTGCCCTGCCCCGTGAACTCCAGCATGCGCCCGCCGCCGGCCCGGTATCGGAAACCGTGCAGGGTGCCGGCAGGCACGTGCACGAGCGTGCCCGGCGCGCAGACGTGGTGATCGCCCTGGCAGTTGAACTCGATTTCGCCCTCGAGCACGTAGATGGCCTCGTCCCAGTCGTGGCGATGCGGCGGCGGGCCCATGCCCTCCTCGCCCCACTGCAGGGTGATGCCGTAGCCGGTCGTCGTGTCGCGCGAGGCGAGCACGGCGACCTTGGTGCCGACGACGTC
>JBFWSI010000210.1:0-6878 GCA_050248455.1 Gammaproteobacteria bacterium
CGCGACGGGCAGCACCATGCGCAGATCCCTGCCGTCGACCGTGTAGCGCGGATGTGGCTGCAACTCGACGATGAGATACAGATCGCCGGCGCCGCCCGGGCCGGGATTGCCCTGCCCTTTGAGCCGCACCTTGCCACCGTCGCCGACGCCGCGCGGGATATTGACCTTCAGCGTGCGCTGGCCGTCGGGGCTCGGCAGGGTCAGGGTGCGCGTGCCGCCGCGCACGTATTCCTCGAGCGTCAGCGGCAGGCGGGCCTGCACGTCCTCGCCGCGCTGCGGAGCACGGGACTGGAAGGGACCGGGGCCCGGCCCTCGTCGGCCGCCGGCGGCGGCGCGACCGAAGATGGCCTCGAAGAACTCGCTGAACCCCTGGCCGCCGCCGAGATCGCCGCCGAGGTCGCCGAAGTCCGCGCTGCTCCAGTTGCCCTGCCGGCGCTGCCAGCCGGGCGGAGGACGGAATTCGCCGCCGTCGCCGCCGCCGAAGCGGCGCAGCTGGTCGTACTCCGCGCGCTTCTCGGGATCCTTCAGCACTTCGTAGGCTTCCCCGACTTCCTTGAAACGTGCCTCGGCGTTCGCCTCCTTGCTGACGTCCGGGTGGTATTTGCGCGCGAGCCGCCGGTAGGCCTTCTTGATGTCCTCGGCCGTGGCTTCCGGGGCCACCCCGAGCACCTTGTAGTAATCGACGAACTTCATGACGGGAAGAAGAGCGCTACTGAACGCGAATGCTGGCTGTGTATCATGGCGAAAATCTGGGGGCGCACGCCGCGAAACGCAAGCGGCGCCCCCGCCGCCGGACGCGACGTGCATTTTGCCGGACACACGGGAGCCTTGCGATGCGAGTTTCACTGATCGCCTGCCTGATGTGCCTGCTCGGCCCGGCCGCCGCCGCCGATGCGCTGTGGATCGACGTGCGCAGTCCGGAGGAATACGCCGCCGGCCATCTCGCGGGCGCGATCAACGTTCCCCATCGCGACATCGCGACGCGCATCGCGGCCATCGCCCCCGATCGGCAGGCCCGTCTCAAGCTGTACTGCCGCAGGGGCGTGCGCGCGGAAACCGCCCGGTTCTCGCTCGAGGCCCTGGGCTACCAGAATGTCAGCAACGAAGGCGGATACGAGGCCATCCTCCAAGCGCGGACCGCCTGCAAGCAGGACGCGAGTGCCTGCTGATGTTTCGAGGAAGCGCTGAACGAGTCCATCCTGGACTCGCTCAGCGACGGCGAGTCCGGGGCAAGCCCGGGCTCGCCTCCGCGAATCAAATGCTCGGGCACTCGATTCGCGAGCGGGCCATCCATGGCTCGCGGAAACTCCGCTGTTGCAGAGTTTCCCCAAGAAAACCGCGCCGGCCAACGCACCGGCGCACCATGACGACGAGCCGACAACAGAGGGGAGAGTGCACCGATGCTAGGTACTGCCGACTACGTCCAGATCGACGACACGCCGTGGATGCCGTTCCCGGAAGCCTTTTCCGCCGGCGGCATCCGCTGGAAGCTCCTGCACGTCTCGCCCGAAATGGGGGCGTGGACGGCCATCTTCGACTGCCCGCAAGGCTCGTCCTTCGCGAGCCACATCCATATCGGTCCCGGCGAATATCTGTTGACGAAGGGCAAGATGGAAGTGCGCGGCGGCCGCGAACAGGGCGGCGCCACGGCGCTGTCGCTGGGCTACGGCTACGAAGCCTGCAACGCGCGCCACGACAAGACCTATTTCCCGGTCGCGAGCGAGTTCTACATGACCTTCCTCGGCCCGCTGCAGTTCATCCATGCGGACGGCAGTCCGCGCGCGGTCGTCGGCTGGGCCCAGGCGCAGGAACTGTGGAGTGCGCAGATGGCCGGGGCGAAGAAGAGCGCACCACGGCGCAAGTCGGGCACGATCGCGAAAGCCCCCGTCGCGCGCCGCCGTTCGGCCTGAACGGCCGGACGTAGCCATCCCTGGGCTGTTCGCTGGCTCATGCCCGCGTAGAAGCTTCCGTCGTCATGCCCGCTTGCGCGGGCATGACGAACGGGTCGGCAGAGCCGCCGAGCAGTATCTGCGCTCGGCTAGGCCTCGGCGGCTGCAGTGGCTGCCGACGCCGCCGCGGCCTGCTCGGCCGCCTTGCGGCAGAAGTCCGCTGCGCGCCGGCAGAAACCATTGCGCGCGACGTCGATGCCCAGGGTCGGCGCGAGCTCGGTGAACTTCTCCAGCGACGCCGCGAGCAGTTCGCCGAGTACGTCAGGCGCGCCCTTGAACACGCCGCGGAAGCGCCGCGCCAGCGCGGCCAGCGCGGCCGTCGGATCCACCGCTTCGAGGTTCGCCGCCTCGCACAGCTCGTTCGCGAGATGCGCATAGGCGTGCAAGGCGTCCGCCGCCGATTCCGGCGCCGCGCCGACGCCGGCCTGCAACGGCGCCATGCTCGCAATCAGCGGCGATGGGAATTTCCAGCTCGCGGCGACCGCCGCGCCGACCGCGGCGTAGCTCGTCGCGAGCACGCGCTGCTCGGCCTGCAGCGAAGGCAGGCCGGCGGCGACGAGGCGCTGGACTTCCTGGTACTCGTCCTCCAGGTAGTAGAGGACGAGATTGCGGCCGAGCCGGTTGAACAGCGCGCCGATGAAGGCTTCCTCGGCGAGCTCGCGCCGCATGCGCTGTCCGAAGTGCCGCGCCATCAGGCCGGCGACGAAGGAGCAGACCAGCGCGTCCTCGAGCGCGGGACGTCCGCGCTGCATGTGATCGAAGACCAGCAGGCCGTTGCACAGCATGCGCACGAGCCGCGTGCCGACCAGGCTTATCGCCTGCGACACCGTCGTGACGCCGCCGCCGGCACGATCGAAGAACGCGGAGTTCGCGATCTTCATCAGCCGGTTGGTGAGGCTGAAGTCGCGCTGCACGACCGCGGCGAGCTCGCTTATGCCGACCTTGCTGTCCTCGGCCGTCAGGCGGTTGATCTCGACGATGCTGTTCGAGAACGCGGGGAATTCGGGCCGGCGCTGCAGCCGCCGCAGCAGGAACTGCACGGCGATGTCGTGCCCGGCGGGCCGGGCCCGCAGCCGCAGGGCCTCGTCGAGGGCGCGTGCGACGTCGGCGGCGTCGCGGAAACGGGTGGTCTTGTCGAGCGCGAGCGCGTCGCGCAGGACCGCGACGATCTCGGCCGGCACGTCGAGATCGCCGAGCGGCGCCCAGTCGAAACTGCCGGTCGTGATCGCGTTGCGCACGCCGTTCAGGCCCTCGGCGGGCACCGCCGGCCGGCCGACCAGCAGCTCGTAGAACACGAGGCCCAGCGCGAAGACGTCGGTCTGCAGATCGAGCGGGCCGCCGCGGAAGTGCTCCGGGCTCATGTAGCGCGGCGTGCCGTGGATTTCATCCTCGTCTTCGTCGACGGGCCGCCCGACGAGGCGTGCGAGCCCGAAATCCATCACGCGCACGCGGCCCTGGGCATCGACGAGCAGGTTGTTCGGCGACAGATCGAGGTGCGCGACCTGCTCGGCATGCGCGGCCGCGATGCCGTCGAGGATCTGCCGGAACTTCTCCGCCGCCTGCGCCCACGGCAGCGGGCCCTCGCGCCGGATCGTCGCCTTCAGCGGCTCCCCCTCGACGAATTCGAAGACGAGGTAGGGGATGTTGCCATGGATGCCCGCGTCGTACAGCGGGATCACGTTCGGGTGCGCGAGCCGCGCCACGGCCCGCGCCTCGGCCATGAACTGCTCGCGGCTCGCCTTGTCGCCGCTCGCCGTCAGCAGCAGCTTCAGCGCGACCTTGCGCTCGAGCTGCGTGTCCCAGGCCAGGTACACGCGCCCATGAAAGCCACGGCCGAGCTCGGCCCGGAGCTCGAAGCGCCCGATACGTGGTTTCCTGGTGTCTGACATGGCGGTTTCCCGACTCCGGATATCGGACGTCGGCGCGCCGAACTTTATGCCGGCTTACCCGTATCGGCGCCTCGGGCGTTGATGTGCTTTTTTAATCTATATAGCTGAGCGTAAATGCGCTCCACTGCGTGCTGTTTACCGTCATTCCCGCGCCAGCGGGAATCCACGCCGGACGAGGCGGCCTCCGTCGGGCGATTCCTCTTTTTCCGCGCTGGACGCCGTGGAAGTGCGTGGATGCCCGCTGGCGCGGGCATGACGTCGGAGGTTTCTACACGGGCATACGCTATCGAAACGCGAGTGGAGTGGATTTACGCTCAGCTATATAGCCGCGGAGGGCACGGAGGAAGAAAAGGATTGGGGCTGCGCCGCCGCAGCTCGATCACGATTGGCGCGTCCGCGTTACGAGACTCTCATCGATTCAAATCTTTCTTCTCCGTGTCCTCCGTGCCCTCCGTGGCCGGATTCAGCGGCATGTCCACGCGGGAAAGATCCCGGGTTTCGCTACGCTGCACCCGGGCTACGCCTCAATCCCGAGGCTCGATCACCCGCATCAGGCCTTCCTGGGCGACGCTGACGACGAGCTCGCCGTCGCGGGTGTAGAAGTGGCCGCGGGCGAGGCCGCGGGCACCGGTCGAGGCGACGCCGACGCAGTGGTAGAGCAGCCAGTCGTCGACGCGGAACGGGCGGTGGAACCACATCGCGTGATCGAGGCTCGCGACGACGAGGTTCTCGGTCTGCAGCGTGTAGCCGTGATGGCCGAGCAGGGTCCAGACCAACCCGTAGTCGGACAGGTAGGCGAGGATCGCGCGATGGAGATCGGGCGCGTCGTCGGGCAGGCGCTCGGTGGTCTTCACCCAGCTGCGGCGCACGGGATTGCCGAGCTCGTCCTTGGCGCCGAGCGCGCCGTCGAGGGCGCGCAGATCGAACGGCGCGGCGATCGTCATCATGCGCTGGTAGCGCGCGGGCAGCTGATCGAACTTCGCCCAGTCCCAGGCCTGCGGGGCGACGGACTCCGGCGGCGGCACGTCCGGCATCTTGCCCTGGTAGTCGATGCCGTCCTCGCTGCGATGGAAGGACGCCTCCATCGTGAAGATGGGCTGGCCGTGCTGGATCGCGGTCACGCGACGGGCGGAGAAGCTGCGGCCATCGCGGCTGCGATCGACGTCGTAGACCACGGGGTGGAAGCTGTCGGCCTCGCGCAGGAAATAGGCGTGCAGCGAATGCGCCGGCCGATCTTCCGCGACGGTCAGCTGCGCGGCCTCGAGCGCCTCGCCGAGCACCTTGCCGCCGTAGACGCGCTTGACGTGCGTGTCGCCGATCGCGCCGCGGAAGAGATTCTCCTCGAGCTTCTCGAGCCTGAGCCCGTTGACGAGCTGCTGCAGTGCCTCGTTCATGCGCGGCCCTTCAGGTGAACGCGTATTCGGGCGTCGGGAAACGGCGCTCGCGCACGTCGGCGACGTACTGCTCGACCGCCCTGTGGATCGAGCCCGCGCGCTCGATGTAGTTGCGCGAGAAGCGCGTGCGCTTGCCGGGTGCGATGTCGAGGATGTCGTAGAGCACGAGGATCTGGCCGTCGACGTCAGGTCCCGCGCCGATCCCGATCACGGGCACCTTCGCATTGCGCGTGATCTCCTTCGCGAGCTCCATCGGCACGCATTCGAGCAGCAGCACGTCTGCCCCGGCCTCTTCCAGCGCGCGCGCGTCCTCGATCATCTTCTGCGCGGTCGCGTGCTCGCGGCCCTGCACGCGGTAGCTGCCCATCTTCAGGATCGCCTGCGGCGTGAGGCCCAGGTGCGCGCAGACCGGGATCCCGCACTCGGTGAGCCGGTAGACCATGTCGAGCTGCAGCTCGCCCCATTCGAGCTTGACGATCTCCGCCCCGCCCACCTTCATCAGCCGCGCCGCGTTGCGCAGGCAGTCCGTCGCCGACGAGTAGCTCATGAACGGCATGTCGGCCATCAGCAGCGCGCGCGCCGTGCCGCGGGCGACCAGGCGCGTGTGATAGATGATGTCGTCGACGGTGACGGGGATCGTCGTCGCCTGGCCCTGCACGACCATGCCGAGCGAATCGCCGACGAGGATGAAGTCGCAGCCCGCCGCGTCGAGCACGCGTGCGAAGGCGGCGTCGTAGGCGGTCAGCGAGGCGATAGGCTGGCCGGCCGTCTTCATCGACTTGAGCGTCTGGATCGTGACCTTGCGCAGATCCTGGTGGTGCTGGCTCATGGGGACCTCAGGGCCTGGCCGCGCGCTTGCGCTCGGCGCCGGCGAGGAAGCGCGCAAGCTCGATCGGCGCGCGCGCATGCCGGCCGCTGCCGATCCGATCGACGCCGTCGTGGGCCTCGAGCTCGAACACGACCAGCGACTTCGTGACCTCGACGACGGTCGCCTGCACCGTCACCGTGAAGCCGACCGGCGTCGCGGCGAGATGCTTCACCTCGACCAGCGCGCCGACCGAGACCCAGCCGGCGGGCAGATAGGGTCGGAGCAGATCGGTGCAGACGATCTCCATGAAGAGAATCATGTTCGGCGTCGAGTACACGGGCGGCAGATCGGGCACGCGCGCCTGCACGGTCAGATCGTGGGTCACGAGCAGCGACTGGCTGGCGGTGACGCCGACGGGAACGAGCTCGGGCAGATTCATCTCACATCATCCTCGGTCGGCGACGGGCGGCAGCCAGGCGCGCACGGCGTCGGCGATTTCCTGCGGCGAGTCTTCCTGCAGGAAGTGCAGGCCCTTGACCGTCACTTCGGTGGTATTGGGCCAGGCACGCGCGAGCTCGCGCATGCGGCCGGTCATGATCATGCCGGGATCGCCGTTGACGAAGAGCTTCGGCACCGGTGACTGCGCGAGCCAGGCCGCGTAGCGCGCGACGGTCTCGCAGACCTCCGCGGGCTCGCCTTCGAGCGGGATCTGCCGCGGCCAGCTCAAGGTCGGCCGGCGGCCCTCGCCGGGCTCGCGGAACGGCGCCCGGTAGGCTTCCATTTCCTCCGTCGTGAGCGCGCGCAGGATCGATTTCGGCAGCACGTTCTCGACGAACAC
>JBFWSI010000211.1:0-6863 GCA_050248455.1 Gammaproteobacteria bacterium
TGTGAGGACGCTTCGGCGCGGCGCACCCGCCGTGCCAAAGTGATGCTCAAGTGGTAGCGCAGATCTCCGCCAAGCCCCGCAGCGAGCGCAACGTGTGCAATTCATCGACCATCGCGACGATCTCGCGGCAGCGCGCGTCGCCCAGCACCGGGCCTGCGAGGCGCTCGAACTTGGCGACGAGGCGCGCGCGCTGGGCGGTGAGATCCTGCATCGGCTTTGCCGCGTCGTGCTCGGCGCGGACGGTGCGGCCGTCATGCATATGCACGGCGACGCGCGCGCAGCCCTGGCCGATGTCGTCGGCAAAGCCGACCGTCACGCGCTCGCGCAGCGCGACCAGCGTTGAATCCTGCGCGTGGGCGTCGTCGAAGATTGAGGGATCGGCAGTCTCGATGCCGGCGAGCGCGAAGCTCGCGGTCTGGCTCAGGCTGAACTTGGCTTCGAGGCCGGTCGTCGGCGACGCGATGTTGCAGATCCGATCGCAGTAGGGATTGACTGTCACCTCGACGCGTGCGATCGCTGCCGGCGCGAGCGCATGCGTCTCGCGCAGCCGGCGCGCGGACTCGATCGTCGCGTGCGTCTCGTAGCAGGACGCGTGGTACTTGAAGAGATTGTGCAGCACGTGGAAGCCGCCGGCCGGCAGCGCGAGCGCCTTTGCCGGCTCGAAGTTCGCGCTGTGCGTGGCGGCGAAGCCCTGTACGCATTCGAGCGCGTCGGTGCGGCTGTCGAAGCCGCGGCGCGCGAGGCTCGCGGCGAGCAGCCCGCTGCGCGCGGCGAGGCCGGCGTGCAGCGGCTTGCAGGCGGTGCCGAACATGGATTTCAACCCCGCCGCCTGCGTCGCCGCGATCCCGAGCGCATGGCGCATCTGCAGATCGTTCGCGCCGAGCAGCCGCGCGCAGGCGACCGCCGCGCCGAAGCTGCCCAGCGTCGCCGTCGCGTGGAAGCCGATGCCGTAGTGGCCCGGCGCGACGAGCAGGCCTATCGCGTTCTCGACTTCGTAGCCGGCGAGGAAGGCGTCCATCAGCGCTGCGCCGCTCGCGTCCATCGCCTCGCCCAGCGCGAGCGCGGCGGGCAGGATCGGCACCGTCGGGTGGCCCATCAGCGCGAAGTTGACGTCGTCGTAGTCGAGCACGTGCGAAGCCGTGCCGTTCAACAGCGCGGCGCCGGCCTTCGACAGGCGCAGCGCGCTGCCATACACCTGCGCCTGCGGCGCACTGCCCTCCTCTACGAGCTCCTCTCGCAGCGGCGCGAGCGCCGGATCGATCTGGCCAGCGACGGTGACGCCGAGGTAGTCGAGCACGCACTGGCGCACGACCTCGGCGACGTCCGCCGGCGCCTCGGCGATTCGAAGGGCTTGCGCGCGCGTCGCGAGCTCGGCGGTGACGGGTGTATGGGCGGGGACGTTCATGACTCATCGCTCCAGGTTCAGTCGCTGGTGCCATTCGGCGATCGACTCGACGGGATATTCGGCGTACTGCTGATCGTTCGCACCGATCTGCGGGACCACCCACGACGCCTTCGAATCGAGCATCAGGTGCACGCGCTCGGGCGGTATCGGCAGCGGCGTGTCGACGGCGGAGGCGAAGGGATGGATCAGATCCGGCCAGCGCGGATCCCACACCCACAGCGCGCTGCCGCAGTGACGGCAGAAGCGGCGTTCGGCCGGGCTCGGACGGCGCTCGCCGTCGTCGTCGAGCAGCAGCGCGCGATAGACGTTGATGTGCTCGCTGCCCGTGACCTCGAGGCTCGCCGCGATGCCGCCGAGATTGATTCCGTAGCCGCCACTGCCGGCCGTCTTGCGGCAGATCGAGCAGTAGCAGAGATTGAACGGATAGGGATGCGCGGAATCGAGCGCGAAACGCACGAGCCCGCAGTGACAGGATCCTTCGAGGCGCACCGTCAGCCGTCCTCGCTCGGGAAGTTGAGCTCCAGGGTCACGCCGTCCGGATCCTTGACGAACAGCTGCTGCAGCTTGAACTGCGGGACCTCGCGGTGACGGTATTCGACGCCGAGCTGATCGAGCTTGGCGCGGAAGTCGCGAAAGCCGCTGGCCTGGAAGGCGACGTGATCGAGCGAGCCCGTGTGCCCGTGATCCTCGGCATCGTGCGCGCCGAGGTAGTATTCCTGGCCCGCCGACGACTGCGCCTCGCCGAGGTGCACGCGCGCCTTGCCGTCGAGGTAGAGCCAGTAACCCTTGAACGGGAATGGCGGCCGCACGCCGACCTCGAAGCCGAGCACCGTCTCGTAGAAACGGCGCGAGGCTTCGAGATCGCGGGCGTAGACGAAATAGTGATCGATGGCGGCGAGCGGCATGGCTGACTCTCCCTGGGCGGCAGGCTGCTAGCGTGCGGACTCCACAAGGCCAGTGCAAGGCGGCGAAGGGCTCCCCACGCATCGTCCTTGGCCGCGACGGCTCGCGAGCACATATCAAACGAGACGAAAAATAAGTCAAATACCCCAAAATATCGCATTTGCGACCGACAGTTGCGGCAGGTCCGTGCCGCAACGCGCGGAATGCGCGAGCCCGGCCGCTGGCATCATTTCTGCTGGGGTGCGGGCTCGTCGCGTGGGCTTCGGGCCCGCCGGCGCCGTCACGATCAGACTCGACTGTACCAACGGAGAGTGCGCCAGTGCCTATCGAAGTCCTGCCGACCGCCGCGGGCGGCCACGCGGTTCCCATTTCCTTGCCCACGCGCGCCGGCCGGCGCCCGTTCCCGTCCGTCCGACGCGCGGCCGGCGTCGGCCTCATGCGTGTCTGCGCCGTGCTGGCGCTATGCGGTCTCATCAGCCCCGCGAGCGCCTATGACGCGGCGGCCGGCGCGCCGCCTCCCGCGCCGAGCAGCTATGCGCAGAAGGCCCGCAGCTACGGCACGCAGCCGGAAACCGATCCGCCGCGCTACGTCCGCAACCTCGGCAAGTCCGGTGTCGCGTCGCTAGCGCACATCGACTGGCTGGACGCGGGCCTCGATTTTCGCGAGCGCTACGAGCTGCGCGAGAACGACATCCGGCGGCCCTTCCTCGCCACCGATCACAACTTCCTGCATCGCACGCGCGCCTATCTCGGCGTCCGCGAGATCGTCGATCCGCTGCGCTTCGCGCTGGAGTTCCAGGATTCCCGGCGCTCGAACAGCGTCTATCCGCGCGACACGCGCGACGTCAACGAATACGAGCTGATCCAGGGCTACGGCGAGCTCTACTTCAAGGGCGCGCTGGGCAGCGATGCGCGCGGCAATCAACGGCCCGTGCGCCTGCGCGTGGGGCGCATGGCCTGGGAAGCGCTGGACCGTCGCCTGATCGGCAACAACCAGTGGCGCAACACGACCAACAACTTCGAAGGCATGCGGCTGAATCTCGGCCAGGAGGCGAACGACTGGGAAGTCGATCTATGGGGTGTGAAGCCCGTGATCCGCGACATCGAGGACTTCGACAGCCGCAACGAGGACGTGTGGTTCTACGGCGGCATCCTCAACTGGCGGCGCTGGTCGGACGTCGTAACGCTACAGCCCTACTACATGGGCCTGCGCCAGCGTGCGCGCGGCGCGCTGATCGAGCGCGAAGTGCATTCGCCGGGCGTGCGCGGCTACGGCGTGATCCCCGGCACGCCGCTCGATTTCGATCTCGGGGCGATCTACCAATTCGGTCGCGACGGCGCGCGGCAGCGCTCCGCCTGGGCCTACCTCGTCGAGTTCGGCTACACCTTGCCGCATACGTGGAAGCCGCGGCTCAGCGCCTTCTACGGCTATGCCAGCGGCGATCGCGATCCGAACGACGACGTCGACAACCGTTTCGAACGCTTCTTCGGCTTCGCGCGGCCCTGGTCCGCCGACGACAACATCATCTTCGAGAACGTGAAGACGCCGAAGCTCAAGTTCGAGTTCGAGCCGTTCAAGGGGCTGGCGATCGACGGCGGCTATTCGTGGTACTGGCTGGCGAGCTCGCGCGATCGCTTCAACAACCTGTTGAACGGGATCAACGGCGACGGCCGCTTCAATCGCGATCGCAGCGGCGCCAGCGGCGACTCGCTCGGCCAGTCCGTCGACGTGCGCGCCCGCTACAAACTGAGCCCGCACATCGATACCTCCATCGGCTATTCGCACTGGATCAACGGCGGCTTCGTCCAGACCCGCCAGCGCGCCGCGCTCGGCGAGACCACCGACAGCACGAACTTCCTGTACCTCGAAGTTTCGATCAGCCTGTGGGCGCTCTGAGCGCCTACGGCGACCCCTTGTCCCTTCTTCGCGGAAAACCGGGCGTATGCGCCGAGTCGTCCTGAGCTGTGTTATTTGCGATAGCGCAAATATCCAATTTATTTTTGGCTCATTTGCTTGAATTTCGGCCGGCACGCCGTGCTGCGCGGCCGAGGTTGGCGAGGAGCCTCTTCTTTTCAATGACCTGCACCGCGCCGAACGGCTGGCGCGGCGCTTGCTCCCTGTCCGCGACCGGGCGGCGCGCTGCGCGCTACCGGCCACCCCCGATCATGAGGCGTACTGCATGCAAGCCTGGACCACCTCGCGCGAGGCGCCCGCCGCTTCCCCTACCGGCCGACGGCCGGCGTGCGCCGCGTATGCAAACGACGCGGCCGCGCCGTCACCGCGCGCCGCTCATTCGTCATCCCGCAATCGATTGGAAACGTCCCGATGAAATTCTCGCGCCTGCTGCCGACCGCCGTGCTCGGCGTCCTTCTGTGCCTGTCTTCCGCCGCACAGGCGGACGTCACGCTGCTCAACGTGTCCTATGACCCGACCCGCGAGTTCTACCAGGAGTTCAACGCGGCCTTCGCGCGCCACTGGCAGGCGACCGCGGGCGAGCGCGTGAAGGTCAACCAGTCGCACGCCGGATCCGGCAAGCAGGCCCGCGCCGTGATCGACGGCCTCGAGGCCGACGTCGTGACCCTCGCGCTCGCCTATGACATCGACGCGATCGCGACGACCGGCGGGCTGCTCGCGCCGGACTGGCAGCGCAGCCTGCCGGACAACAGCACGCCCTATACCTCGACGATCGTCTTCCTCGTGCGCAAGGGCAATCCCAAAGGCATCCAGGACTGGAGCGATCTGGTGCGCAAGGACGTCAGCGTGGTGTCGCCGAACCCGAAGACCTCGGGCGGCGCGCGCTGGAACTACCTCGCGGCCTGGGCCTATGCGCGGGCGCAGGACGGCTCCGACGACGCCGCGAAGGCCTTCGTCGCCAAGCTGTTCCGCAACGTCGCGGTCCTCGACACCGGCGCCCGCGGCGCGACCACGACCTTCGTCGAGCGCGGCATCGGCGACGTGCTGATCGCCTGGGAGAACGAAGCCTTTCTTGCGCTCGACGGCCCGCATGCCGAGGAGTTCGAGATCGTGACGCCGTCGATCAGCATCCTTGCCGAGCCGCCCGTCGCCGTCGTCGACAAGGTGGCGCAGCGTCATGGCACCGGGAAGCTCGCACGCGCCTATCTCGAGTACCTCTACAGCGACGAAGGACAGACCCTCGCCGCGAAGCATCACTTCCGGCCGCGCAAGCCCGAGATCGCGGCGCAGTACGCGCAGCGCTTCACCGCTACCAAGCTCGTGACCATCGACGAGGCCTTCGGCGGCTGGGCGAAGGCGCAGGCGGCGCATTTCGCGGACGGTGCGCTGTTCGACCAGATCTTCGCGCCGCAGTGAGGCGATGCCGACGGCCATGAGCACGACGCTCGACACGACGCTGCCGCCGCTCAGCCGGCACTGGTTCCGGCGCGAGGCTTGGCGCGGGCATTTCCGGCGCGAAAGCGTGCTGCCGGGCTTCGGCCTGACGCTGGGCTTCACGCTGCTCTACCTCTCGCTGATCGTGCTGGTGCCGCTGTCGGCGACGATCCTGAAGTCCGCGACCGCAGGCTTCGACGCGTTCTGGGCCGCGGTCAGCGCGCCGCGCGTGCTGGCGGCGTATCGCGTGAGCCTGCTGTGCGCCTTCCTCGCCGCCGCCGTCAACCTCGTCTCCGGCCTGCTGCTCGCCTGGGTGCTGACGCGCTACGAGTTTCCCGGGCGGCGGCTCTGCGACGCGCTGATCGATCTGCCGTTCGCACTGCCGACGGCCGTCGCCGGCATCGCGCTGACGGCGCTGTACGCGCCGAAGGGTTGGCTTGGCGAGCCGCTCGCGGCGGCCGGCCTCAAGATCGCGTTCACGCCGATAGGGATCGTGATCGCGTTGCTGTTCATCGGCCTGCCCTTCGTCGTGCGCACCGTGCAGCCCGTGCTCGAAGGCCTCGAAGCCGGTTTCGAGGAAGCCGCCGCGACGCTGGGCGCGACGCGCTGGCAGACCTTCACGCGCGTCGTGCTGCCGAGCCTGCTGCCGGCGCTGCTGACGGGCTTCGCGCTCGCCTTCGCGCGCGGCATCGGCGAATACGGCTCGGTGATCTTCATCGCCGGCAACATGCCGATGAAGTCCGAGATCGTGCCGCTGCTGATCATCACCAAGCTCGAGCAGTACGACTACGTCGGCGCGACGGCGATCGCCGTCGCGATGCTCGCGATCTCCTTCGTGCTGCTGCTCGTGATCAACCTGCTGCAGGCATGGACGCGGCGCGCGGAGCAGCGGCGATGAGAGGCGCACTATCGCCCGCCGTCGCCGAGCCGCGGCTCGTGCGCTGGCTGTTGATCGGCGCGGCCCTCGCCTTCGTCGGCGTGTCGCTGGTGCTGCCGCTGCTGCTGGTGCTGACGCAGGCCTTCGCCGACGGCCTGGCGAGCTACTGGGCGGCGCTCAAGGAGCCGGACGCCGTCGCCGCGCTGAAGCTCACGCTGACGGCGGCCGCGATTGCGGTGCCGGCGAACCTCGTGTTCGGCCTCGCCGCGGCATGGACGATCGCGAAGTTCGAGTTCAAGGGCAAGCAGCTGCTGCTGACCTTTATCGAT
>JBFWSI010000212.1:0-6860 GCA_050248455.1 Gammaproteobacteria bacterium
CGAGGCGGATCGTCGCCGGCAGCTTCAGCTCGGTCTTGCCTTCGAGCCGCGTCCAGCGCTCGCCGTCCTTCAGAAAGGAGCCGTTGCGGCTGCTGTCCTCGGCGAAATAGCGATCGCCTTCCTTGGTCAGGGTCAGGTGCAGGCGCGAGACCTGGTTGTGCTTCAGGACCAGCTCGTTGTCGGTGTGGCGCCCGATCCGGACCGTGCGGTGCGCGAACGAGCGCGCCGTCTGCCCGCCGCGTTCGAGATCCGTGAGGCGAATTTCCCAGCCCATGAATGATCGGGGTAAGTGCTTGCGTCGCGTTGAAAAAACGGCGTCCGTACTATAGGGGCCGCGGCCGCGGATGTGAACTGCTCAACAGTTTTTGACCGCTGCGGTGCGGTCCCGACATCGCCGTAGGGCATAGCGGCGGCAGCGCGATGAACTTGTGCCGGCGCCGAGGCAGAAATGTGTCGGCGGGTGACGGGCGCCGGCGCGCTGCGGCCGGCGTCCGGGCCAGGCGGGCTCAGGCGTGGACGATCACGCCGCGGGCGTTGCGGCCCTTCTCCATGTCCTCGAAGGCCTGCGGCGCTTCGTCGAGGGTATAGGTGCGCGTGATCAGGCGATCGAGATCCAGCTTGCCGGCCTTGTAGAGGTCCAGGTACATCGGGAAGTCCGCCTTGAAGTTCGCGCTGCCGTACATGCAGCCCTTGATGGTCTTCGCGGTGAACGGAAGGATCGCCGCGTTGACCGAGAAACGGTCATCGAGGCGGCCGACGCCGACCAGCACCGCCACGCCATTCTTGCGCGTCGCCTTGATGCACTGCTCGATCACCTTGCTGTGGCCGACGACGTCGAAGGCGTAGTCGGCGCCGATGCCGCCGGTCAGCCCCTGGATCTGCTTGACGAAATCGGCCTTCGGATCGACCACGTCGGTGGCCCCGAACTCCTTCGCCATTTCCATCTTCTCGGCCGACAGATCGCAGGCGATGATTTTCGCGGCGCCGGCGATGCGCGCGCCCTGAATCACGTTGAGGCCTACGCCGCCGCAGCCGAACACGGCGACGGTGCTGCCGGGCTTCACTTCGGCGGTGCGAATCGCCGCGCCGGCGCCGGTCGTGACGCCGCAGCCGACCAGCGCGGCGGCCTTGAAATCGAAGGCCTTGTCGATGGCGACGACGCAGGCGGCCGGCACCACCGCGTACTCGGCCATGATGCCGACGAAGGACATCACGAAGATGCGCTGGCCGTCCTTGTGCACGCGCGTCGTGCCGTCGAACAGGTTGCCGTCCTGCTTCGCGCCCGAGCACAGATAGGGTTCCTGGTGCAGGCAGAAGAAGCAGCTGCCGCAGTTCGGGATGAAGGAGATGACGACGTGGTCACCGGGCTTGACGTTGGTGACGCCTTCGCCGACCTGGTCGATGATGCCGGCGCCCTCGTGGCCCAGCACGACCGGAAAGGGGCTGGGAATGGTGCCGTTGACGACGGAGAGGTCCGAATGGCAGACGCCGGTCGCTTTCATCTTGACCAGCACTTCGCCGGCCTTCGGCGGATCGAGATTCACGCTGACGACGCTGTATTCATTGAGCTTGCTGGCGACGACGGCCTTCATGCGGCAACTCCTTCGAGACGATTGCGGACAGGGGAGAAACGGAATCGGGTTAGCTTAGCACGGCCACCGCCGGCCCGACTGGGCGCGGGCCGCGCATCGGCCATTGGCGCCGTGGCGTGTATCAGAGCGGCACAGTGGACGCGCGTGCAGGACGAAGGCACCGCGCATTTCCTCCATCCGGGGGACGACGCGCGCGACGGGACGCTCAGCGGAAGGTGTAGGACACGAAGGTTTCGACGCCGACCTGCACGCGGCCATGGCCGTAGACTTCGCGCGCCGCATCGTCCGGTGCCGCGACCGCCATGCCGGCGAACCAGTACAGGCGGTCGCTCGGGTAGTACTCCACGGAGAAATTGAGCTCGTCGGACCAGGCGGTATTGCGCGTCGGCAGGCCGAAGTACTGCGGCGTGTCGAGCGCATGGTGGTAGTACCAGAAGCCGAAGGCCGTGCGTGCGGTCGGAAACACCTTGATCTTCGCCATGTGCGTGCGCTGATTCTGATTGAACAGGTGCATCTCGCCGGTGATCTCGCCCTGGTACCAAGTGTCCCAGTCGCGCTTGAAGATCGTGAAGAAGAGGCCGCGATACTCCTCCAGCTCCGGCGTGCCGCGATCGTCGCCGGAGAAGAAGGCGTAACGGTAATACAGCCGCGGCTGCCACGGCAGCGCGGTGAACTGCCAGGTCGGCTCGACGTACCAGGCATGGGCATCGACCTCGGTGCCGGTGCGTTCGACCTCGCCGCCCTGGTTCACGTACTCGCCGTAGATCTTCAGCTGCGGCAGTGTCGGCCAGTGCAGATCCGCGCCGCGCACGCCGACGACGTCGAGGCCGTCGAAGCCGATCACGCCGTTGTCGTCGAAGATCTCGAAGTACATGAACCCGAGCCGGCCCCAGCGCTCGCTGCTCGAGTTCTCGAGGTTGAGGCCGGCGATGCGGCTGTCGCCGAGATCGCCGTCGGTGCGCAACCAGAACAGATCGCCGCGCACGGGCTGGGTGTTGACCTTCAGCACGCCGGTGTTGCGCCACGCGGTGAAGGCCCCGATCCAATACTGCCCGTTGTCGTGGCCCTGGTTGAAGTTGCCGTCGCCGAGGATGAAGCCGTCGCCGACGGTGAACTCCTGTCCGCCATAGGACAGGTCGAGGATGTCGTTGCGCCAGCCGACGTAGGCGGAGTCGGTGTCGATGGCCTGGTCGCCGCCGCGCGCGAACTGCCCCGACAGCTCGCCGTCGAGGGTCGTGGTCCCCGCCGCGACGGTCACCCCGCCATAGAGCGTCGACGCCGGCAGCGCATATGCGACGTTGAGGCCCGGCTTGATCGCCAGCTGCAGATCGTCGCGCGAGACCTCGCCGACGGGCGTCAGCGAGCCGAAGCCGCGCACGGCCCCCAGGCCGAAATTGATGTTCTCGCCGTGGCGAAAGCCGGCGAGCAGCTTCACTTCGCCGGTCGCAGTGAGGCCGTGGCGCGAGAAGAGCTCGTAGCTGCCGGAGGCGGCGCTGGCGGTGAGGAGAGCGGAGGCGAGGACGAGGCGGACGGCACGGATCACGATAGAAGGCTCCGAAAAGGGATCCGTCGCATCATACGAAGCCTGCGCCTGCACCGATATGGGGCCGACGCAGACGGCAAGCCGCGCGGGCCAGGCTGCTGCAGACGCCGAGGCCGCGATCGCGCCGCGGCCCCGGCACAGGGGACCGTTCAATCCGCGCTGCGCGCGTGCCGGTCGTCGAAGAACTTGAGCCACGCCTGCCAGCGCGCGGCGTCGGACGGGAACTTCGGATGATCGAAGCGGGCGACGAGAAAGCCGGCGTCGTACTCGACGCAGTCGACGAGCTGCAGCTGCTCCTTGTACGCCTGCTTCTGCTCGTCGGCGACGGTCTTCGGCGCGGCGTCCGACCACAGCTTCGCCGCGCGCAGCGCGCCCAGCGTCGCGGCCACATCGAAGTTGCCGCCGCTGCCCGGCGGCGTGCCGATGTACAGGCTGCCGTTCTTCTTGTCGCCGGGATCGAAGGTGAGGACGTGGTGATCGACGATTTCTTCTTTGCTCAACATGAAAGCTCTCCTGCGCGACGGCACCGCGGCCGCCGCTGCGCTTAGCGTGACTTGCCGAACAGCGAGCCGAGCAGGCCGCGCACGACCTGCCGTCCGAGCTGGCTGCCGATCTGGCTGCCGACCGAGCGCACGACGCTCTTGATCAGCGCCTCGCCCGTCGTCTGCCGTTGATAACCCGCGCGCGGACGCCGGGGCGCGTCGTCGTCCCGCGTATCGCCGTTGCGCCCGGCACGCGCTTCCGCCGGCGCCGGCTTCTCGCTCTTCGCGGCGGCGCGCTGCGTCAGCCGCTCGTGCGCCGATACGCGATCGACCGCCGTCGCGTAGCGCTCGCGCAGATCGCTGGCCTCGAGCAGCTCCTGCCTGCGCTCGGCGGCAATCGGCCCGATCTGCGAAGCCGGCGGGCGGATCAGCGTGCGCTCCACCGGCGTCGGCTGGCCTTTCGCGTCGAGCGTCGACACCAGCGCCTCGCCCGTCGCGAGCTCGGTGATCGCCTGCGCCGTGTCGAGGCCTTCCTTCGCCCGGAAAGTCTCGGCGACGACGCGCACCGCCCGCTGATCCTTAAGCGTGAAGGCGCGCAGCGCGTGCTGGATGCGCAGCCCGAGCTGGCCGAGCACCGCCTCGGGGATGTCGAGCGGGCTCTGCGTGACGAAGAACACGCCGACGCCCTTCGAGCGGATCAGCCGCACGACCTGCTCGATCTTGTCGACCAGTGATTTCGACGCACCCTTGAACAGCAGGTGGGCTTCGTCGAAGAACAGCACGAACAGCGGCTGGTCGGCGTCGCCGCGCTCGGGCAGCTCCTCGAACAGCTCCGACAGCAGCCAGAACAGGAAGCAGGCATAGAGCTGCGGCGATTCGGCCGCGAGCTTCGTCGCATCCAGCAGGTTGATGACGCCGCGACCGTCGGCCGTGGTGCGGATCAGATCGGCCAGTTCGAGGGCCGGCTCGCCGAACACGACGTCGGCGCCCTGTTCCTCGAGCACGAGCAGGCTGCGCTGGATCGCCGCGATGCTGGTCGGCGACAGGTTGCCGTACTGGAGCTTCAATTCGGCCGCGTGCTCGCCGACCCAGGCGAGCATCGAGCGCAGGTCGGCGAGATCGAGCAGCAGCAGGCCGTCGTCGTCGGCGATCTTGAAGGTCGCGTACAGCACGCCCGTCTGCGTGTCGTTCAGATCGAGCAGCCGCGCGAGCAGCAGCGGCCCCATCTCGGACACCGTCATGCGGATCGGCACGCCGGTGCGGCCGAACAGATCCCACAGCGCGATCGGGTTGCCCGCGAAGGCCGGGGTCTGCATGCCCAGCGCATCCAGGCGCTCCTCGAGCTTCGGCGTGAGCCGGCCGGCATCGGCGATCCCGGACAGATCGCCCTTGATGTCGGCGCTGAACACGGGCACGCCGATCCGCGACAGCGCTTCGGCCAGCACCTGCAGGCTCACGGTCTTGCCGGTGCCCGTCGCGCCCGTCACGAGGCCGTGGCGGTTCATCATCGCGGCGAGCTGCGCGATCTCGCGACCGTCCGCGGTCGCGCCGATGACGAGGCCCGGGGGCGTCGTGCCGCTCATGTCGACGCCTCAGGCCTTCGCCAGCGGCTTGTACTTGAGGCGATGCGGCTGGTCCGCATCGGTGCCGAGCCGGCGCTTGCGATCCGTTTCGTACTCCTGGTAGTTGCCGGCGAACCACACCACCTGGCTGTCGCCTTCGAAGGCGAGGATGTGCGTCGCGATGCGATCGAGGAACCAGCGATCGTGCGAGATCACGAGCACGCAGCCGGGGAAGGTCAGGATCGCTTCCTCGAGCGCGCGCAAGGTCTCGACGTCGAGATCGTTGGTCGGTTCGTCGAGCAGCAGCACGTTGCCGCCGGCGCGCAGCAGCTTCGCGAGGTGCACGCGGTTGCGCTCACCGCCCGACAGATCGCCGATGCGCTTCTGCTGGTCCTGGCCCGAGAAATTGAAGCGGCCCACGTAGCCGCGCGACGGCGTCTGGTATTGGCCGATCTGCAGGATGTCCTGGCCGTCGGAGATTTCCTCCCATACGGTCTTGGCGGGGTCCAGCGCGTCGCGCATCTGATCGACGCAAGCGATCTGCACCGTCTCGCCAATCCGCACATTGCCGCTGTCGGGCTGCTCCTGACCGGTCAGCATGCGGAAGAGGGTCGACTTGCCGGCGCCGTACGCGCCGATGATGCCGACCACCGCGCCCGGCGGCACGCTCATCGTCAGGCCGTCGATCAGCAGGCGATCGCCGTAGCTCTTGCGCAGATCGCTGACCTCGATCACCAGATCGCCGAGGCGCTGGCCCGGCGGGATATAGAGCTCGTTGGTCTCGTTGCGCTTCTGGAATTCCTGCGAGGCGAGCTCCTCGAAGCGCGCGATGCGCGCCTTGCTCTTGGCCTGGCGTCCTTTCGGGTTCTGGCGCACCCACTCGAGCTCGGCCTCCATCGACTTGCGATGCGCCGATTGCTGCTTCTCTTCCTGCTCGAGGCGCTTCTCCTTCTGCTCGAGCCAGGAGCTGTAGTTGCCTTCCCACGGAATGCCCATGCCGCGGTCGAGCTCGAGGATCCAGCCGCAGACGTTGTCGAGGAAGTAGCGATCGTGGGTGACGGCGACGACGGTGCCCGGGAATTCCTCGAGGAAGCGCTCGAGCCAGGCGACGGATTCGGCGTCGAGATGATTGGTCGGCTCGTCGAGCAGCAGCATGTCGGGCTTGGCCAGCAGCAGGCGGCACAGCGCGACGCGGCGGCGCTCGCCGCCCGAGAGCTTGGTCACGTCCATGTCCCAGGGCGGCAGGCGCAGCGCGTCGGCGGCGCGTTCGAGCGTGCGATCGAGCTCCCACAGCCCGGCGCTGTCGATCTGGTCCTGCAGCTTCGCCTGCTCCTCGAGCAGTGCGTTCATCTCCTCGTCGCTCATCGGCTCGGCGAACTTCATGCTGATCTCGTTGAAGCGATCGAGCAGCGCCTTGCCGGCCGCGACGCCTTCCTCGACGTTGCCGCGCACGTCCTTCACGGGATCGAGCTGCGGTTCCTGCGGCAGATAACCGATGTTCAGGCCCTTCATCGGCGTCGCTTCGCCGATGATGTCCTTGTCGACGCCGGCCATGATCCGCAGCAAGGTCGACTTGCCCGAGCCGTTCAGGCCCAGCACGCCGATCTTGGCGCCGGGGAAGAACGACAGCGAGATGTCCTTGAGGATGTGACGCTTCGGCGGCACGACCTTGCCGACCCGC
>JBFWSI010000213.1:0-6843 GCA_050248455.1 Gammaproteobacteria bacterium
GGTCTGGATCTGGTAGAAGTTCGCCGGCAGCTGCGTGTAGCTCTTGATCTCGCGGCGGATCAGATCGGTGATTATCTCCTCGTGCGTCGGGCCCAGGCAGAAGGCGCGGTCGTGGCGGTCCGACAGGCGCAGCAGTTCAGGCCCGTACTTGTCCCAGCGGCCGGACTCCTGCCACAGCTCGGCCGGCAGCACCCCCGACATCAGCACTTCCTGCGCCCCGGCGCGATCCATTTCCTCGCGGACGATGGCCTCGACCTTGCGCAGCACGCGCAGGCCCAGCGGCAACCAGGTGTAGATGCCGCTCGCGAGCTGCCGGATCATCCCGGCGCGCAACATCAACTGATGACTGATCACCTCGGCCTCGGCCGGGGTTTCGCGCAGGGTCGGCAGCAGCAGCTTCGAGATTCGCATGGGCGTGGGGAATTCCGGTTGAGGTCGCAGGGGCCTGCATTCTCGGGGAAAAGCCCCGCCTGCGGAAACCCGCGTGACCGGCGCGGCGACGGGTTTTTGCCGGTTTCCGCCTTGAACCGCCGCGCGAATCCCATTATCGTTTCGTCCCCTTCCAGCTCGTCCGACACCCCGTCGGCCGGGTTTTCACGGGAATGAACGCCGAGCCGAGGCTCACGAGGCCCAGGCGACGGTCCGTTCCTCGCGCCGCCACCGCGGTCGCGCAGGCGCGGAACGCGGCACTTGCTGAAACATAGTGAGGAATCGAGCCATGAGCGAAACCCTGCGCGGCGCCGAGATCTTCGTGCGCGCCCTCATCGACGAAGGCGTCGAGTTCGTGTTCGGCTACCCCGGCGGGGCCGTGCTGCACATCTACGACGAGCTCTACAAACAGGACCGGCTGAAGCACATCCTCGTGCGCCACGAGCAGGGCGCGACGCATGCCGCCGACGGCTATGCGCGCGCCACCGGCAAGCCCGGCGTCGTGCTCGTGACCTCGGGCCCGGGCGCGACGAACGCCGTCACCGGCATCGCGACGGCCTACATGGACTCGATTCCGATGGTCGTCTTCACCGGCCAGGTGCCGACGCATCTGATCGGCAACGACGCTTTCCAGGAAGTCGACGCGGTCGGCATCACGCGGCCCTGCGTGAAGCACAATTTCCTCGTCGAGCGCGTCGAGGACCTCGCCGTCACGATCAAGAAGGCCTTCTACGTCGCGACCTCGGGCCGTCCCGGCCCCGTCGTCGTCGACATCCCGAAGGACGTGACGGCGAACGTCACCGAGTATCAGTACCCGGACACGGTCGACATCCGCTCCTACAAGCCGAACACGCGCGGCCACCCGGGCCAGATCAGGAAGGCGGCGCAGCTCATCCTGGGCGCGGAGCGTCCGATGATCTACACCGGCGGCGGCGTGGTGCTCGACAACGGCGCGAACGAGCTGACGCAGTTTGCGCGCCTGCTCGGCTACCCGGTGACGAACACGCTGATGGGCCTCGGCGCCTACCCCGCGACCGATCCGCAGTTCATCGGCATGCTCGGCATGCACGGCACCTACGAATCGAACATGGCGATGCACCACTGCGACGTGCTGATCGCCATCGGCGCGCGCTTCGACGACCGCGTGACGGGCGATCTCGCGAAGTTCTGCCCGGAAGCGAAGATCGTCCACATCGACATCGACCCCTCGTCGATCTCGAAGAACGTGCGCGTCGACGTGCCGATCGTCGGCGGCGTGACGAACGTGCTGTCGGAGCTGAACCGCCAGCTGCAGGAAGCGAACGTCGCGCCGATCGATCGCGCGACGCATCCGTGGTGGCGGCAGATCCGCGAGTGGCAGAAGCTCGACTGCCTGCGCTACGACAAGGCCGGCAAGGCGATCAAGCCGCAGGCGGTGATCGAGGCGCTGTGGCGCGAGACCAAGGGCGACGCCTACATCACCTCCGACGTCGGCCAGCACCAGATGTGGGCGGCGCAGTTCTACAAGTTCGATCGGCCGCGACGCTGGATCAACTCCGGCGGCCTCGGCACGATGGGCTTCGGCCTGCCCGCGGCGATGGGCGTGCAGCTCGCGTTCCCGGACCACACCGTCGCCTGCGTCACCGGCGAGGCGAGCTTCGTGATGTGCGTGCAGGAGCTGTCGACCTGTCTGCAGTACGACCTGCCGATCAAGATCATCAGCCTCAACAACCGCTACATGGGCATGGTGCGGCAGTGGCAGGAGTTCTTCTACGATCGGCGCTATTCGCACTCGTACATGGACGCGCTGCCGGACTTCGTCAAGCTCGCGGAGGCCTTCGGCCACGTCGGCATGCGGGTGGAGAGCCCGGGGGACGTCGAGGGCGCGCTGAAGGAAGCCTTCGCGATGAAGAAGCGGCTGGTATTGATGGATTTCATCACCGACCAGACCGAGAACGTCTATCCGATGATCGCGGCCGGCAAGGGTCAGCACGAGATGCATCTCGCACCGGCGAATCCGAGCGACCGGGAGCTTGCGTGACATGCGCCACACGATCTCCATCCTGCTGGAAAACGCGGCCGGCGCGCTGTCGCGCGTCGCGGGCCTGTTCTCGGCGCGCGCCTACAACATCGAATCGCTGTCGGTCGCGCCGACGGAAGATCCGACCGTCTCGCGCCTGACCCTGGTGACGCGCGGCTCGCCCGAGGTGATCGAGCAGATCACGAAGCAGCTGAACAAGCTGGTCGACGTCATCCGCCTCATCGATCTGAACGAAGGGCGCGCGATCGAGCGCGAGCTGATGCTGGTCAAGGTGCGCGCGATCGGGGGCGAGCAGCGCGAGGAGCTCGCACGGCTCGCGGACATCTACGGCGGGCACATCGTCGACGCGACGGAGTCGAGCTACATCATCGAGATGACGGGTGCCTGCGACAAGCACGATGCCTTCCTCGAGCTCGTCGGCGCCAAGCGCATCCTCGAGGTGGTGCGGTCGGGCGTGCTCGGCATCCTGCGCGGCACCAAGGCGCTCAGGGCCTGAAGGTCCCCATCATTCATTGCAACGATCGTCGCGGGCCGCGCGCAGTAGCGGCCCGCCCCTGACTCAACCGACGCCGCGTGGCGCGGCTGCCAATCTGGAGTAGCACTTATGCCCATGACCATCTACTACGACAAAGATGCCGACCTCTCGCTGATCCAGCGCCGCAAGGTCGCGATCGTCGGCTACGGTTCGCAGGGCCACGCGCACGCGAACAACCTGAAGGACTCGGGCGTGACGGTCGTCGTCGGCCTGCGCCAGGGCTCCGGCAGCTGGGCCAAGGCCGAGAAGGCCGGCCTCACGGTGAAGCCGGTCGGCGAGGCCGTGAAGGGCGCCGACGTCGTCATGATCCTCGCCCCGGACGAGCAGCAGGGCGATCTCTACCGCAACGACATCGAGCCGAACATCAAGCAGGGTGCCGCGCTCGCCTTCGCGCATGGCTTCAACATCCACTTCGGCCAGATCACGCCGCGCGAGGATCTCGACGTGATCATGATCGCGCCGAAGGGCCCGGGCCATCTCGTGCGCTCGACCTACACCCAGGGCGGCGGCGTGCCGAGCCTGATCGCGGTCGGACAGGACAAGTCCGGCCAGGCCAAGGAAATCGCGCTCGCCTACGCTTCCGCCAACGGCGGCGGCCGCGCCGGCGTCATCGAGACCAGCTTCCGCGAGGAGACCGAGACCGATCTCTTCGGCGAGCAGACCGTGCTCTGCGGCGGCGCGACCGCGCTGATCCAGGCCGGCTTCGAGACCCTGGTCGAGGCCGGCTATGCGCCGGAAATGGCCTACTTCGAATGTCTGCACGAGCTGAAGCTGATCGTCGACCTGATCTACGAGGGCGGCATCGCGAACATGCGCTACTCGATCTCGAACACCGCCGAGTACGGTGACTTCACGCGCGGCCCGCGCATCGTGACCGAGGAGACGAAGAAGGAGATGAAGAAGATCCTCTCCGAGATCCAGAACGGCGAGTTCGCGCGCGAATGGATGGGCGAGAACCGCACCGGCGTCGCCGTGCTGAAGGCCAAGCGCCGCATCGCGCGCGGCCATCAGATCGAGGAGGTCGGCGAGCGCCTGCGCGCGATGATGCCGTGGATCAAGGCCAACCGGCTCGTCGATCAGTCGAAGAACTGAGTCGGTCCCGCGCGGCGCCCGTGTCGGACGCGGGCGCCGGCGCATCCGCGCCGGCTGATTGCAGCGGCCGCGCGCCGGCGTAAGCTTGGCCCAGGTCCGGCGCGCCAGCCTGGAGGGCCTGCCCATGAACGATCGTCGTCCCGACAACATCCACCGTCTCATCACCCCCAACACGCATATGCTGCGCGGGCGCGGCATCTACCTGCTGCCGAACCTGTTCACGACGGCAGCGCTGTTCGCGGGCTTCTACGCGATGATGTCGTCGATCCACCACCACTTCCAGGCCGCCGCGATCGGCATCCTCGCCGCGATCGTGCTCGACGGCATGGACGGGCGCATCGCGCGCATGACGAACACGCAGAGCGATTTCGGTGCCGAGTACGACAGCCTCGCCGACATGGTGTCCTTCGGCGTCGCGCCGGCCGTGCTCGCCTACGAGTGGATGCTGCACGACATCGGCAAGTTCGGCTTCCTCGTCGCCTTCGTCTACGTGTCAGGCGCCGCGCTGCGGCTCGCGCGCTTCAACGTGCAGAAGACGGTGCAGGACAAGCGCTACTTCAAGGGCCTGCCGAGCCCTTCGGCGGCGGCGCTGGTGGCGACGGCCATCTGGTTCGCGCACGACTACCAGCTCCACGGCCAGGCCCTCGCGGTGGTGCTGACCTTGCTGGTGACGGCCTCGGCGGCGCTGCTGATGGTCAGCAACATCCGCTACTACAGCTTCAAGGATCTCGATCTGCGCGGCCGCATCCCGTTCGTCGTGCTGCTCGCGATGGTGCTGGGCTTCGGCTTCATCTCGGTCGACCCGCCGTTGATCCTGATGCTCGGCTTCGTCGCCTATACCATCTCAGGCGTGCTGTTCACGCTGATGCAGCTGCGCCGCTCGCGCGCCGAGCGCCGCCGCGACGCGGCGCGTGATCGCGACGTCGCGTGAGGTGAAATTGCGCTACGCGCTGCCACGGAGAACACAGAGAACACGGAGAAGGTAAAGGATCGTTCCGAGCCGTAGGTTGGGCCGACGAAGGAAGCCCAAGGTTCGGGGTCGAACGAAGTGCGAAGCATTTCGCCATTCCCGCGCAAGCGGGAATCCACGCATTACCCCGTCATCCAACGCAGAAAAAGAATCGCTCAACGGAGATCTCGTCGTCAGGCGTGGATGCCCGCTTGCGCGGGCATGACGGAAAGAAGCTTTCAGGCGGGCATGCGCTATCGAGCAGTCAGCTCCCGCGGGTTGGATTGACGAAGGAGCTCAAGCTTCGGCGCCCGATGTCGGGCTTCCTTCGTCAGCCCAAGCTACGGGACCTGCGCCTCCGTGACTCGATCCTGCTATGGACGTCAATGTCAGCGAAGCTCCGAACAAGCTCTTTTCTCTCCGTGTTCGCTGTGTTCTCCGTGGCAGCGCGCAGCGCAGATTCAGCGGCTTTCCAGCGTGGCACGACGTCCAAATAGGTACGGCCCACTCTCATCCTCTCGGTGTTCTCTGTGTTCTCGGTGGCAAAAAGCGGCCTGTCCGGCATCACGGGCCTCCCCGGGTGCCGTTGCGCGACGAAGCGCCGGATCGCGAATCGGCTGCTACGCTTTCCCGAGGCCGGCCTGGCGGCCGTGTAATCGGAGAGCGCCCATGCCGAAGAAGGAAGCCCTCTTTCCGCCCGAGCTGCCGCGTCCGCGCGTGGCGTACTCGCCGGCCGTCAAGGCCGGGCCTTTCGTGTTCGTATCCGGGCAGCTCGCCTCGGATCTCAACACGGGCACGCCGCCGGAGGCGACGCTCAACCCGCGCTTCCCGCATCACGGCTCGGAGATCGAACGGCAGGTGCGCTACATCGGCGGCAACGTCGAGCTGTGCCTGAAGGCGGGCGGGGCGCGGCTCGAGCACGTCGTGCACCTGACGAACTACCTCGTCGATCCTGCCGATCAGCCCGGTGCGACGCGCGCCCTCCAGCAATGCTTCGGTGGCACGCCGCCGCCGAGCTCGACGATCGTCGTCGACGAGCTGCCGATCCCGGGCTGCCGCTCGGAAATCGATCTCGTCGCGCTCGTGCCCGGCGCCGGCGAGCAGCTCGAGATCCTCGCTCCGCCGGCGCTGCCTCCCGCCCGCCCGGCCGGACGCGACGGGCCGCCGCTCCATCACCACGGCCTGCGCTGCGGACCGTGGCTGTTCACCAGCGGCGCGCTCGCCACCGATTACGCGCAGGGCATCGCGGCCGAGGCGAAGACCACGGACACTTTTCCCTATTACGGCGAGAACGGACGGCTGCAGACGGCCTACATCCTCGAGCGCCTGGCCGCGATCCTCGCCGCCGGCGGCGCGACTCTCGCGGACGTGGTGAAGGCCGAGGTGTACCTGACGGATCTCAAGGACTTCTTCCGCATGGACGAGGTGTGGAAGGAATACTTTCCGCACGAGCCGCCGGCACGCACGACGGCGCCCGTGCGCGATCTCGGCATTCCCGGCGCGCGCATCGCGATCAACCTCATCGCCTTCCGGCCGGGGCCGGGCCAGGTCCGGCGCACCATCCGCACCGCCGCCGCGCCGCTGCCGCTCGCGCACGAGCCGCAGGCCGTGCAAGCGGGCCCGCTGCTGTTCTTCTCGCAGCAGATGGCGACCGACTACCGCAGCGGCGTGCCGCCGGAAGCGAAGCTCAATCCCGCGTTTCCGTACTACGGCTCGGAGTCCGCCGCGCAGGTGAACTACATCGTGAAGAACATCGAAGCGATCTGCGCGGCCGCCGGCACCACGGCCGAGAACCACGTGCGGCGCCGCGGCTTCTAC
>JBFWSI010000214.1:0-6803 GCA_050248455.1 Gammaproteobacteria bacterium
GGCTCTCGATCATCCTGACGCGCATGTTCAAGGTCGGCGACACCATCGAGGTGCTGAACTGCTCCGGTGTCGTCACCGACATCTCGCTCGCGGCGACGCGGCTCAAGGCCGAGGACGGTGAAGACATCATCATTCCGAACAAGCAGATCGTCGGTGAGATCCACCGCAACTCCTACGGCAATCGCGTCGTCGAGGGACGCATCGGCGTCGCCTACACGGCCGATCCGCGTCGCGCGAGCGAGCTGATCGCGGCCGAGCTCGCGCGCGCGCCCGACGTCGCGAGCTCGCCGGCGCCGCAGGTCGGCATCGACGCCTTCCAGGAGAGTTCGATCGCGCTCGCCTATCGCTACTGGGTGCCGACGACGCGCTATTTCGAGACCCGCCACGCCGTCAACGCGGCCATCTACACCGCGCTGAAGGCCGCCGGCGTCGACATCCTTCCGCAGCGGGAAGTGCACCTGGTGCAGTCGGGCTGAGCGCTCGCGCGGCTTCGCCCGTACGTGGTGCGAGCGCCGAAGTCCCGCACCAACTCGGCGCGTCCAATCCTCGCTCTCCTCTGCGGCTGCGTCGCCACGAGCGCGATATTCCTGTCTAACTTCATGACTCTTCGGTCCATTCGGCGCGTGGCACGGTTGCTGCTTTGCCACAGCCAGCACTGCACCGGATCCGTGTAGCAGGTCCGGAGCGGGCGTAAAAAACGAAGGGACGGCCGTGGACGTCCCGACCTCGAAGCCAACCCGCGCTTATCTGAAGACTGAAGGAGACGGCGAATGATCCGGACACCGCTGACGGCCGGCACTCGTGGCAAACACCATGGCGCATGGCGCACCTGGGGGCTCGCGCTGACGAGCCTTGTGTTGGTCCTAATCTCGAGCGTGGCGCTAGCCCAGGAGGCGCCGCCGTCCACCATCGACAAAGGGGATACCGCATTCATGATGCTGTGCACCCTGCTCGTCACGATGATGGCAGTGCCCGGGCTCGCGCTGTTCTACGGCGGCATGGTGCGCGCGAAGAACATGCTGTCGGTGCTGATGCAGGTCTTCGTGGTCTTTTCGCTGCTGACGCTGCTCTGGGTCATCTACGGCTACAGCCTCGCGTTCTCCGGCAGCGGCACCTGGCTCGGCAATCTGGATCGCGCGTTGCTCGCCGGCGTCAACGTCGACTCGCTGACGGAGACCTTCACCGCCGGCGTGGCGATTCCCGAGTATGTCTTCATCGCTTTCCAGTGCACCTTCGCGGCAATCACGCCGTGCCTCATCGTCGGCTCCTTCGCCGAGCGCATGAAATTCTCCGCCGTGCTCGTGTTCATGATCGTGTGGTTCACCTTCTCGTACCTCCCGATCGCGCGCATGGTCTGGTACTCGGAAGGCTTCATGTTCCAGCGGGGCGCGCTCGATTTCGCGGGCGGCACCGTGGTGCACATCAACGCCGGCGTCGCGGGCCTCGTCGGTTCCTTCATGCTCGGCAAGCGCCTCGGCTACGGCTCGGTCGCGATGGCCCCGCACAACCTGCCGCTGGTCATGATCGGCGCCTCGCTGCTGTGGGTCGGCTGGTACGGGTTCAACGTCGGCTCGAACCTCGAGGCGAGCCCGTTCGCGGGCCTGGTGTTCCTCAACACCTTCATCGCGACCGCCGCCGCGGTCTGTGCGTGGACCTTCGCCGAGTGGATAGTCCGCGGCACGCCGACCATGCTCGGCGCGGCCTCGGGTGCCATCGCCGGTCTCGTCGCGATCACGCCGGCCTGCGGCTTCGTGGGCCCGATGGGCGCCATCGTGCTCGGCGCGCTGGCCGGCCTCATCTGCCTGTGGGCGGTCGCCAAGCTCAAGAGCATGGTCGGCTATGACGACTCGCTGGACGTCTTTGGCGTCCACTGCGTCGGCGGCATCCTCGGCGCCATCCTGACCGGTGTGCTCGTCTCCCCGGCCTTCGGTGGCCCCGGTGTCGACGACTACTCGATGGGCAGCCAGGTCGGAACGCAGGTGCTGGGCGTCGTCATCACTTGCGTGTGGTCGGCGGTCGTCGCCTTCATCGGCTACAAGATCGCCGACGTGACCGTCGGGCTGCGCGTTTCCGAAGACGTGGAGCGCGAAGGCCTCGACACGACGGAATACGGCGAACGCGCCTATTCGGCCTGAGGAAGCTCTGCAAGCGCACAGTTTCCGCGGGCCTGGGATCGCCCGACGCTGAACGAGACCGGGACGGACTCGTTCAGCCGCTTCCCTGACCGCTCCTTTCTCCTCCCTAGCTCATGGGCGCCTCAGGGCGCCCGTTTTTTTGTCGATACCAAGCGGAGCGGCAGGCGCGGCCAGCGAGTCGGACTGTGCCCGGACGCTCAGATCGACATGAAAATGTCCCGATCGAGCTTTGACGCTAGACTCAGCGGGGTGGCGTCGAGCCCAATCCCACCGCGACACGGGAGCAGTCTCGCCCCGGCGCGGCCAACGCCAGAAGTGGAAAGCGAAATGAAACTGTCCGTCGTCATTCCCGCGTACAACGAGCGCCAGACGATCGCGGCCTGCCTGGCCCGCGTCGCCGCCGCGCTGCCCGAAGTCCCGAAGGAGATCATCGTCGTCGACGACTGCTCCCGGGACGGCACGCGGGACTGGCTGGAGCGCAACGTGCGCGAGCTTACTGCCGAGCACTGCTCGCTCGCAGTGAACGCGGACGGCGATCTCGTCGTCGGCGACGGACCGATCGGCCAGCTGCAGATCCGCGCGCTGTTCCATCAGCAGAACAGGGGCAAGGGCGGCGCGCTGCAGACCGGCCTGCGTGCGGTCGGCGGCGACGTCGTCGTGATCCAGGACGCGGACCTCGAGTACGACCCCGAGGACTGGCGCGAGATGTACCGTCTCATCGCCGACCGGCGCGTCGCCGACGTCGTCTACGGATCGCGCTTCTACGGCCGGCCGCATCGCGCGCTGTATTTCCACCACTACCTCGCCAATCGCTTGATCTCCTTCCTGTTCAACGCGATGTACGACCAGACCCTGACCGACATCGAGGTCTGCTACAAGATGTTCACGCGTGAGGTGCTGGACACGCTGCGCATCACCGCCGACGACTTCGGCTTCGAAGTGCAGTTCAGCGCGCAGGTGGCGCGGGCACGACGCTGGCGGATCTACGAGATGGGGATCAGCTACTACGGGCGCACCTATCTCGAGGGCAAGAAGATCAACTGGAAGGACGGCGTCAAGGCGCTGTGGTACCTGCTGAAGTACCGCTTCGAGTGAACGACGACGATCCTCTCGCGCTCGCCGCCCCCGCAGACGCCACGCGCGCGCTGCGACGCCTCGCCGTCGGCGCGCTGGGGCTCGCGCTGGGCGGGATCTTCCTGTGGCTCGCGCTGCGCGATCTCGATCTCGACACGATGCGTGCCGCGCTGCGCACGCTGGACCCGCTGCTGGTCGCGCTGTCGCTGGCCCTCTATTGGCTCGGGCTCGCGCTGCGCGTCGAACGCTGGCAGTCGCTGCTCGCGCAGTTGCAGCCCGTCACGCGGCGCGAAGTCGCCGAGGTGCTGCTCGTCGGCTATGCCGTCAACAACCTGCTGCCGGCGCGCCTCGGCGAGCTGTTCCGCGCCGACTATGCGAAGCGGCGCAGCGGGCTGTCGCGCGCGAAGGTGCTCGGCTCGATCGTGATCGAGCGCGCCGCCGATCTCGCCGCCATCCTCGCCTGTCTCGCCTGCGGTCTGCTCGCGACCGGCGTGCTCGCGCGCGCCGAGGCGCTGATGCCCGGCCGCATGCTGTTCGTCGGCGCCATGCTGTGCGCGGGTGCCGCCGGCGGTCTGTGGCTCGCGCGGCGCGGCGGCCTCGGCCTGCCGCGACTGCCGTGGACCCTGCTGCGCCTGACGGCCGATCTGGGCAGCGGCCTGCGCGCGCTGAATCGCGCGACGCTCGCCCGCACCTGCGCGCTGACGATTGCCGTATGGAGCGCCGAGGTCACCGCGCTGTGGACCATGCTCGCGGCGCTGGGCGAAAGACTCCAGCCGGCGCAGGCGCTGTTCGTGATGAGCGCGGCCTCGCTCAGCACGCTGGTGCCGACGGCCCCGGGCTATCTCGGCACCTATCAGCTCGCGTTCGCCACCGCGATGACGGCCTTCGGTTTGTCGGCGACGCACGGCGTGCTCGCCTCGACGCTGATCCAGCTGCTGCTGTTCGGCTCGGTGACGATGGCCGGTCTCCTGCTGTACCTCGCGCGGTGGATGCATAATATGCGTCCGGTACGCAACGAGGCGCTGCTCGGTGGCTCCGACTTCCACTCCCGCTGATCCCGCGACTGCGCTGGCGCTGCGCTTCCTCGGCGTCGGCAATGCGCGCGCGTCGGCGCTGGGCAGCGCATCGGCGGTGCTCGAACGCGACGGTCGGCCGCTCCTGCTCGTCGACTGCGGACCGCGCACGCTGGACGACTACGCCGCGACCTATGCCGGCGCGCTGCCGACGGCGCTGTTCGTCACCCACCTGCACATGGATCACATCGGCGGCATCGAGCAGCTGTTCTATCGCACCTACTTCGAGGATCGCGGCCGCGTCCAGCTGTTCGTGCCCTGCGAGCTCGTGCCGGCGCTGCACTACAAGCTCGCGAACTCGCCGTTCGTGCTGAGCGAGGGCGGCGCGAACTTCTGGGATGCCTTCCGTCTCGTGCCGGTCGGCGACGGTTTCTGGCTCGACGGCCTGCTGTTCCGGGTGTTCCCGGTGCGTCACAGCGGCTATCGCGCGGCCTTCGGCCTCGTGCTGCCCGGCGCATTCCTCTACAGCGGCGACACGCGCCCGATCCCGGAGCTGATCGCACGCCATGCGAATGCAGGCGAGCTGCTGTTCCACGACTGCGGGCTGCACGGCTCGCCGGCGCATGCCGGTCTCGCCGATCTGCAGCGCGAGTATGCGCCCGAGGTGCTGCGGCGGGTGATCGCCTACCACTACGAATCGGCGGAGGCGGGCGCGAAGATTGCGGCGGCCGGCGTCGCGATCGCGCGGCCGGGGATCGCGCATCCGCTGCCGGCGGCGCTGCCCGTAACCGCCGAGACGCCGCTGTAGCCGCGACGCTCACTCGTCGGCGAGCGAGAAGGGCGTGAAGCGGGTGTGGCGGTCGTAGTGATCCTCGCCCTCGTGGCGCTTGATCCAGTGCACGACGGCATAGGTGGCGGGCGTCATCAGCACCTCGACCCCGACCTTGAACGCCCAGTTGAAGCACAGCACCTGGAAGAGGGTGGCCGTTTCCCAGATGCCGTAGAAGGCGATCGGGTAGAACACCAGGCTGTCGATACCCTGGCCGACGACGGTCGAGCCGATCGTGCGCGTCCACAGCCAGCGTCCCTGCGTCCACACCTTCATGCGGGCGAGCACGTACGAATTCGTGAAGTCGCCGACCCAGAACGCGAGCATCGACGCGCAGACGATGCGCCAGGTGCCGCCGAACACGGTCTCCAGCGCCGGCTGCAGCTGCGCGTTGAACGGTTCGCTCGCACTCGGTGGCAGGCCGACGACGATCGTGGACATCAAGGTCGCGAACAGCATCGCGCCGAAGCCGGCCCAGATCACGCGCCGCGAGCGCGCATAGCCGTACACCTCGGTCAGCACGTCGCCGAAGATGTAGCTGATCGGGAAGAACAGGTTGCCGGCGCCGAACACCAGCACGGGGCCGAGGAAAGGCAGCCAGTCGGGCAGCGGGAGCGTACAGACCTTGGCCGGCCCGATCAGGTTCGAGCACAGCAGGACGGCGACGAAGCCCGCCATCAGGAAGTCGTAGTAGCGATATTGCCGTTGCATCGGATGCCCGTCGCGCGCCGGCGACTCAGAAATGCAGCACGAGCCGCCCCAGTGCCGCGCGCAGGGCCGGCAAGCTCTGCACCGCGGTCCGCAGATCGTCGGCGAAGTTCGCCGATACGAAGTGGCCGCGATGCAGGGCGCAGGCGGTCACGCCCGTCATCGTCCGCGCGCCCCGCTGCGACAACCAGCGCCGTTCGACCAGCGACAGCGCGCCCAGCGTCGACTCGCGCAGATCGGAGCCGAGCATGAGTCCGGGCTCGCGCGTGCGCAAGGCGTCGAGGAAGGCGCCGAGGCAGTGGGCGGGCAGCCGCGCGGCGTCGTTGCCCAGTTCCTTGGGCACCTCGACGACGGTCAACTGCAGCTCGCTCGCCGCAAACGGTGCGCGTCCGGTATAGACATAGGTCACGCCGAACGCGGAGCGCGACACGCTGGGGCCGGCGAGAAAGGGCGGCGCGTCGAAATCGAAGGGCTCACGCGCCGGCACGGACGACGACGCTGCACACAGCAGGCCCGACAGCAGGACCAGGAACGGGACGCGACGCATGAACGGTATTCCGTGACGGCCGCGCGGATTATCGGGGAAGGCGGCCGTCGCCGGCCAGCCTGCCAGCGAGGGCGACTAGCGGTCTGCTAGACTGCGGCCCCGATGGCCTCGTTCCCGCGTCCACTCCGAAGCTCGCATGCGCGCCTCGTCCGGCTGTGCGTGTGCTGGCTGATCTGCCTGCCCTGGATCGCCGCGGCGGCGCCGACCGCAGAGGATCTCGCGGCCCGCATTGCCGAAGTCGAGCGCCGGCCCGCGAGCGATCCCACCCGCGAAGCGCTGCTGCAGACCCTGCAGCAGACGCAAAGCTTCCTCGACGCCGAGGCCGCGAGCGCCGCGCAGGCGGAGAAGTTCGCGAAGAGTCTCGACACCGGCACGGCGACGGTGAAGCAGCTCGCGGCGGATCTCGCCAAGCTGACGGCCACCGCCGATGCGCCCTTGCTCAGCGGCGCCGAGACGCGGCTGTCGCTGACCGAGCTCCAGCAGGTACTGGAGACGGC
>JBFWSI010000215.1:0-6781 GCA_050248455.1 Gammaproteobacteria bacterium
AGAGCGCACATCGGTACCGCGGCCGCGGCGATTCGGGTATTCTTTCCGCCCTTTTTTCGGCGGTTTTCCAGGCGGATTTTCCATGGCGCACAAGCTACTCCTGCTCAAGGGCGACGGCATCGGGCCCGAAATCGTCGAGGCCACGCTCACGGTGCTGCGCGCGTTGCGCGAGCGCCATGGTCTCGCGCTCGAGATCGAGGAAGCCCTGATGGGCGGCTGCGCCGTCGACGCGCACGGCGAGCCGCTGCCGGACAGCACGCTGGCGCTCGCCCGCGCGGCGGACGCGATCCTGCTCGGAGCGGTCGGCGGCCCGAAGTGGGACCGCATCGAGCGCGACAAGCGCCCGGAACGCGGCCTCCTGAAGCTGCGCTCCTCGCTCGATCTCTTCTGCAATCTGCGGCCGGCGGCCGTGCACGCCGCGCTGGCCGACGCCTCGACCCTGCGCCCCGAAGTCGTCGCCGGCCTCGATCTCCTGATCGTCCGCGAGCTGACCGGCGACATCTACTTCGGCCAGCCGCGCGGCATCGAGACCGCGGCGAACGGCCAGCGCGTCGGACGCAACACGATGATCTACACCGAAGCGGAAATCCGCCGCGTCGCGCACGCGGCCTTTCGCACCGCGCAGAAACGCGCGCGACGGCTGTGCTCGGTCGACAAGGCGAACGTGCTGGAAACGACCGAGCTGTGGCGCGAAGTCGTCACCGAGGTCGGTCGCGACTACCCGGACGTCGAGCTGTCGCACATGTACGTCGACAACGCGGCGATGCAGCTGGTGCGCGCGCCGAAGCAGTTCGACGTGATCGTCACGGGCAACATCTTCGGCGACATCCTGTCCGATCTTGCGTCGATGCTGACCGGTTCGATCGGCATGCTGCCGTCGGCCTCGCTGGACGCCAACGGCAAGGGCATGTTCGAGCCGATCCACGGCTCGGCGCCGGACATCGCGGGCCAGGACAAGGCGAATCCGCTGGCGACGATCCTGTCGGCGGCGATGATGCTGCGCTATTCGCTGAACGAGCCGGACCAGGCGGCGCGCATCGAGCGGGCCGTGACGGCGGTGCTCGACGGCGGCCTGCGCACGGCCGACATCCAGTCGGCCGGCGGGCGCGTCGTCGGCACGCGCGAGATGGGCGCGGCCGTCGCGGCGGCGCTGCGCTGAGGCCCGCCACTCCCCGTATCCAATTCAACGAGCAGGCACAACGAGATGAGCAGAAAGTTCAACGTGGCCGTGGTCGGCGCCACCGGCGCCGTCGGCGAGGCGATGCTGTCGATCCTCGAAGAGCGCAGGTTCCCGGTCGACCAGGTGTTCGCGATCGCGAGCGCGCGCTCGGCCGGCACCAAGATCCCCTTCGCGGGCAAGCAGTTGACCGTGCACGATCTCGAGACCTTCGACTTCAGCCAGACGCCGATCGGGCTCTTCTCGCCGGGCGCCTCGGTGTCGAAGATCTATGCGCCGAAGGCGGCCGCGGCCGGCTGCGTGGTCGTCGACAACACCTCGCAGTTCCGCTACGACGACGACATCCCGCTGGTCGTGCCCGAGGTCAACGCGCACAAGATCGCCGACTATCGCAATCGCGGCATCATCGCCAACCCGAACTGCTCGACGATCCAGATGCTGGTCGCGCTGAAGCCGATCTACGACGCGGTCGGCATCGAGCGCATCAACGTCTGCACCTACCAGGCGGTGTCCGGCACCGGCAAGGAAGCCATCGAGGAGCTCGCGCGCCAGACCGCGAACCTGCTGAACGGCAAGCCGATCGAGGCCGCGGTCTACCCCAAGCAGATCGCCTTCAACTGCCTGCCGCACATCGACGTCTTCATGGACAACGGCTACACCAAGGAAGAGATGAAGATGGTGTGGGAAACGCGGAAGATCATCGGTGACGACCGCATCCAGGTGAACCCGACCACCGTGCGCGTGCCCGTCTTCTATGGTCACTCCGAGGCCGTCCACATCGAGACGCGCGAGAAGATCAGCGCCGAGGCGGCGCGGGCCCTGCTGGCCAAGGCGCCCGGGGTGACGGTGCTCGACGGCCGGGCCGACGGCGCCTACCCGACCGCGGTGACCGAGGCGGCCCAGCGCGACGACGTGTTCGTGGGCCGCATCCGCGAGGACATTTCTCACCCCAGGGGGCTGGATCTCTGGGTCGTGGCCGACAACGTCCGCAAGGGCGCCGCACTGAACAGCATCCAGATTGCGGAAATATTGGTGAAAAGCTATTTATAAGTTAAAGTTAACTAGCAATCATAAAGTTCATTCGCAGGTAGGAAGCTGCGCCCTGGCTTGAAGATTGCGGGCAACCCGGGCCCTGCCTGGCGGCCCGGGCCGGACTACGCCGACACTGACGCCGTCACCGACGGTGTCGCCGATGATTGAGGAAGCGCCACATGCTGCGAAAAAAAGCAGTCGCTCTCGCCCTGTCGATGCTCTTGCCGGGAACGGCAACGGCGCTGGGTCTAGGGGCGCTGAAGGCTCAGTCCGGACTCAATCAGCCCTTCGACGGCCGCATCGAGATCCTCGGTGCGACTGCCGCCGATTTCGACACCCTGAGCATCAAGCTCGCGAGCCCCGAAGCCTTCGAGCGCGCCGGGGTGCTGCGCGAAGCCGTCCTGCTGTCGCTGAAGTTCGAGGTCGTCGAAACGCCGGCCGGTAACGATGTCATCCGGATCTCGACGCACGAACCCGTGCGCGAGCCCTTCCTCAATTTCCTGCTCGAGTTGAACTGGGCCAACGGGCGCCTGGTGCGCGAGTACACGGTGCTGCTCGATCCGCCGCTGTACGACCCGAACCGCCGGGCCGCCGCGCCGGCCTACACGCCGGCACCTGCCGCAGCCGTGCGCGCGCCGAGTCCGGCCCCGGCCCCCGCCGCTCCTCGCGCGCCGACGGCCGCGCCGCCGCCCGCCCCGGTCGCGGCCGCCGGCACGCTGGGCACCGTGCAGAGCTCGGACACCGCGTGGTCGCTGGCCCTGCGCCACCGGCCGGATGCAGGCATCAGCGTCCAGCGCATGATGATCGCGCTGCTGCGCGCGAACCCCGAGGCCTTCACCAACGGCAACATCAACCAGCTGCGTCGCGGCGCCGTGCTGCGCATGCCCTCGCAGGCTGAGCTCGATGGGCTGGGTCAGCGCGAAGCGGTCGCCGAAGTCGCGCGCCAGCACCAGCTGTGGGAGGAATACCGCCAGGGCGCGAGTGCCGCGGCGCCGGCCCAGCCGCTGAGCGCGCCCGCGCCGGCAGCCGACGGCGACGAGCTCGAGGCCGCGCTCGCCGAGACCGAGGAGGGCGCACCGCCGGGAAAGTCTGAAGCGCCGGCGAAGGACGACGAGGCCAGACTGGAGCTCGTCCCGCCGGCGACCGAAGGCGACAAGGCCGCAGGCGCGCCGGGCGCGGGCGCCACCGAAGCCGAGGGCGGCAAAGCCGCCGGCACCGGTGACGCCGCGGCGCGAGCCGCGGAAGGCGAGACCACGCAGGCTGCGGTAGAAGCCGAGCTGAAGTCCAAGCTCGACGAGGCCAGCGAGATCATCGATCTCCTGCAGCGCCAGGTCGAAATCAAGGACGAGGAGCTCGCGCGCCTGCAGGCCAGGCTCGCCGAGCTCGGCGTCGAGCCCGAGGAAATCGCGCCGGCAGTGACGCCGCCCGCCGTGCCGGCCCCCGGCGCAGAAGCGCCGACGCCCGGCGCGGAAACGCCGCCCGCGGAGACGACCCCGCCACCGGCCGCGACACCCCCGGCAGTCGCCGAGACCCCGCCGCCCGCGGAGCCGTCGAAGCCCGCGCCGGCCACGCCGAAATCTGCGACTCCGCCGCCGCCTGCAGGCCCCTTCGACAGCCTGATCCCGGCCCATCTGCGCGATGCGGTGCCGGGCGGCGCGACGACGATCCTCGGCGTGCTGGTCTCGCTGCTCGTGCTCGCGCTCGTCGTGCTCGGCAAATCGCTGGCCGGCCGTCGCGGCAAGGAAATCAAGGCCGGCCCGAAGCGGCCGCTGGCGCCGGCCGTCGCCGTCGTCGCGCCCGCGGCCGCCGTGGCGGCGACGACCGTCGACGAAGTCGAAGCGCCGGTTGCGCCGGTCGCGCCCGTCGTCGCCGACGAGCACGCCGATCAGTTCACGCGCACGCTCGAGGCAACCGCCGAGCAGCTGCAGGGCGACCCGCTCGAAGAGGTCAACGTCTATCTCGCCTACGAGCGCTTCGACCAGGCCGAGGAGCTGGTGAAGAAGGTCATCGCGCAGTATCCGAACGAGCACAAGTACAAGCTGCGGCTGCTCGAGATCTACTACTCCGCGAACAACAAGCAGGCCTACGAGACGCACGCGCGCGACCTGCTCGACGCGGTCGGCGACCATCACCCGCTGTGGGAGAACGCGGTCGCGATGTGGAACGAGATGTCGCCACATCGTGCGCTGTTCGCGTCGGGCCCGCTCGAGGCCACCGCGCATGCGGACAGCGCCGCGTCCAGTGAATTCGTCGACGTCACGGGTGAAGCCACCTCGCCGCCGGGCGGCGCGACGATGACGATGGCGCCGGGCGACGACGCGCTGGCCGTCACTGCCGTCGGCCTGACCAACGACTACACCGGCACCGGCGAGTCGGTGCTCGACTTCGATCTGACGGCCGCGAGCACCGGCGACGCCGATCTCGAGCCGATGCTCGATCTCACCACCGGCGAGCCCGGCGACGCGTCCGCGATGATCGATCTGACCGCGACCGTCGAGCAGCTCGAAAAGGCCGGTTTCCTCGACCTGACCGGCGACACGGGAGAGACGGGCACGGCGGCCACCGCCTCCGAGCCGCCGAGCGACGACGGCGGTGGCGACACGGCGCTGACGCTCGACCTGCCGGAAGAGGAAGAAGCCGAGATCGAGACCTCGGATCTGAGCCTCGACGTCTCGGTCCCGCCGCAGGCGGAGACCGCCGATCTGCTCGACATCACGAAGACGGGCGATGTCGCCGGTCGCCTCGATCCCGACGACGAGCCGCTGCTGTCGATCACGGCGGGCTCGCTCGCCGATACGGCCTCCGGCGCCGGCGCGCCGCCGGCCGCGGCGGGCGCCGAGGACGATACGCTGGGCCTCGACTTCGACATCAGCGACACCGTGTCGCCGAAGCTCGAGAGCGGTGAAGGCCCGAGCGCGGACGTCGACCACGACACCGATCTCTCGACCGCGCTGCCGGCCGAGGAGCCGCTCGATTTCGACATCGACAACCTCGGCCTGGATCTCGACGTCGACGCACCGGCGCCGGCGGCCGGCGCCGACGAGCTCGCGGTGGACGAATTCGATCTGACGGCGGAAAGCGACGGTTTCTCGCTGGATCTCGACGCCGAGGCCGGCGCCGATCTGGACCTCGCGCTGAAGAATCCGAACATCGATCTCAACATCGCCGACGGCCTCTCGGCGACGCACGGCGGCGCCGGCGGCGCGGACGACGAATCGGATCTCGAGTTCGACCTCGCGCTGCAGGACACGACGGACTTCGCCAAGCTCGACGTCGACGACACGCTCGAGATCCCGAAGTCCTCGACCACGCGTCCCGGCGTCGAACCGCTGGCCGAGTCGCTCGAGGATCTGACGCGCTCGATGGAAGCCTCGCTCGCGGGCCTCGATCTGGAAGACGAGCCGGCCGACGAAGGCATGCTCGACTTCGATCTCGGCGAGCTCGGCAGCGACGATCTCGAGCTCGACTTCAACATCGACGAAGTGCAGCCCGCGAATCCGCAGGACACGCTCGCGATGGATCACGAAGACCTGTCGCTGGAACGCACCGGCATGCACATCGACAAGACGGTGGTGATGCCGCGCGACGAGGACGTCGAGTACCAGAGCGAATCGGACGAGGTCGACACCAAGCTCAATCTCGCGAAGGCTTACATCGAGCTCGGCGACAGCGAGGGCGCGCGTGCGATCCTCGACGAAGTCGCGCGCGAGGGCAGCGCGGGGCAGCAGCAGGAAGCGCAACAGCTGCTGTCGCAGTTGTCCTGACGGTCTTCGTGACGGCGCCGCGCGGCGCCACCGCGTCGCCGGCCCGATGCGGATAGCGCTCGGCATCGAATACGACGGCAGCGCCTTCTGCGGCTGGCAGACCCAGGCCAGCGGCCGTTCGGTGCAGGCGGCCGTCGACGACGCGCTGTCGCGCATCGCCGACGAAGCCGTCGTCTCCCAGTGCGCCGGCCGCACCGATGCCGGGGTCCATGCCTGCGGCCAGGTCGTCCATTTCGACACGCGCGCCACGCGCGATCCGCGCGCCTGGACGCTGGGCGTCAACAGCCACCTGCCGCCGGACGTCGCGATCCGCTGGGCCGTCGACGTGCCCGATGACTTCCACGCGCGCTTTTCGGCGACGAGCCGCGCCTACGCCTTCGTCGTCTCGAATCGGCCGACGCGTCCCGGGCTGTGGCAGCGCCGCGTCTGCTGGCAGTACCGGCCGCTCGATGTCGCGCGGATGCGCGAGGGCGCCGCGCTGCTGCTCGGCGAGCACGATTTCTCGGCCTTCCGCGCCGCCGGCTGCCAGGCCAGGCATCCCGTGCGTCGCCTGTACCGGCTCGACGTCGCGCGTCACGGCGAGCTGGTGGTCCTCCACGTCGAAGCCAATGCCTTCCTGCAGCACATGGTGCGCAATCTCGCCGGCGTGCTGATGGAGATCGGCAGCGGTGCGCGCCCGCCCGCCTGGGCGCGCGAAGTCCTCGACGGCCGCGACCGCCGTCGCGCGGCGATGACGGCGGCCGCGAGCGGTCTGTACTTCGTGCACGCGAGCTATCCCGCGCATTACGGCCTGCCCGCGGATCCGGCG
>JBFWSI010000216.1:0-6757 GCA_050248455.1 Gammaproteobacteria bacterium
CGCGCGCTTCGTGCACGAGATCTGCGGCTGCCGCGCGCTGTGGAACGCCGCGAACATCGCGCAGGATGCGATTGCGCGCGTGCGCGAGATGGTGGGCAAGGACCACGTGCTGCTCGGCCTTTCCGGTGGCGTGGATTCCTCCGTCGTCGCCGCGCTGCTGCACCAAGCCATCGGCCGGCAGTTGACCTGCATCTTCGTCGACAACGGCCTGCTGCGGCTGAACGAAGCGCAGGAAGTGATGGCGATGTTCGCCGCGCATCTCGGCGTGCACGTGATCTGCGTCGACGCCGAGGAGCGCTTCCTGTCGGCGCTGAAAGATGTCGACGATCCGGAGCAGAAGCGCAAGATCATCGGCCGCGTCTTCATCGAAGTCTTCGACGCCGAGGCGCACAAGCTCGAAGGCGTGAAGTGGCTCGCGCAGGGCACGATCTACCCGGACGTCATCGAATCCGCCGGTGCCGCGAGCGGCAAGGCCCACGTCATCAAGTCGCATCACAACGTCGGCGGCCTGCCGGCAGAGATGAACCTGAAGCTCGTCGAGCCGTTGAAGGAACTGTTCAAGGACGAAGTGCGGCGCTTGGGCCTGCAACTAGGCCTGCCGCGCGAGCTCGTCTACCGCCACCCCTTCCCCGGCCCGGGCCTCGGCGTGCGCATCCTCGGCGAGATCCACAAACCCTATGCGGACTGCCTGCGCAAGGCGGACGCGATCTACATCGAAGAGCTGCGCAAGGCCGAGCTCTACGATCGCGTCAGCCAAGCCTTCGCCGTGTTCCTGCCGGTCAAATCGGTCGGCGTCCAGGGCGACGCCCGCCGCTACGATCACGTCATCGCCCTGCGCGCCGTCGAGACCATCGACTTCATGACGGCGCACTGGGCGCACCTGCCTTACGAGTTCCTCGATCACGTGTGCCGGCGGATCGTCAACGAAGTGCCCGGCGTGTCGCGGGTCGTCTACGACATCACGGGGAAACCGCCGGGGACGATCGAGTGGGAGTGAAACGGAGTCCTTCGGAGATTCCGCATGCCGCATCGGGAAGCCACGAAAAGGGCCGATGATTTGCGGCGTGCAACGCGAGCACTGCGAATTCGGCACTTCGACTCTCCGCGACCACGCCCCTGCGAACACGGCACGAAGCGAGTGCAGCGCCGCGCCGGTCAATTCGACTAGCTCATACGATGGCATTGTTCCACGCGCCGTAGCTCTCTTTCGAGCGCTTCCCACGCGGCAGACTGAGCGCCGCGATGGCGAGGCCCGCGACGACGTTGGCCACCGGCGCGGCTGCCCCACCGCCCTCCAGTACGAAAGGCGAGATCGCGATCCACAGGCCGAGCGCCACGTTGAGCAAGCGTGCGGCACGCGCGACCTCGGCGAGTGCCGTGATGGCGATCGCGAGCACCACCCAGCCGACGACGTGGTCGGAGAAATACAGCGGTGCGGCGGTGTCGAAGAGCAGCGGCGATGCAATGAGCGCCGTCGCGATCGCGCACACGACGAGCAGCGTCCACGGGTAGGTTACGCCGCCCCGCAGGAAATCGAGCAGCACGGTGCGCACGGGGCGCTCGAGGTCCGGTGCCGGCTGCTGGTTCTCGGAAAGCGCCGGGCCCCCGCGCCAGAACGTACGCCAGAACGGCTCGTCGGCGCGCCGCGCGCGCCCGAGGTACTGGCAGGTCGCGAGCAGTTCGTCGAGCGAATAGGGGATGAGGATCAGCGTGACCACGGCTTGCAGCATGCAGAGCGTGCAAAGCGTGCCGAGTAACGGCGGCTGGATCAGGATGAACACGAGGCTCACCACGCCGAGCGGCAGGATCAGCAGTCCGAACAGGAACACCATCCACGGCAGCGTGCGCCAGCGGCGCCGGTCGCCGATCGCGCCGGCGAGAACGTCGAGCGCATAGGCCGCCGCGCCGAGACCGGCGTCCGGCATCGGGAAGCTCCTGGACAGCCACGAGGTGACAACCGCTTCGCTGCCGTTTCGTGCACCGGGGTGGGCTTGCGACACGTCGAGGGCCGCGGCGCCGAAGAATGGATCCCACACGCCGTCGATGTGGCCCATCTGGTATGCGGCGAGGTAACGCGACACGAACAGGCCGACGAGGGCGAGCGCCAGGATCGGCAGGCGCTGCGTCCAGGTCGAGGGTGAAAAGCTCCAGCCGAGCGGCCGATCGTCGTCCGAGGCGAGCGCCCGCACGGTGATGCCGGGCGCCGATGGAATGATCACTGCGAAAGCAGGCACGAGGAGGCCGAGCAGCGTGTCATTGGCGTAGGCCGCAGGGCTCGAGGTCCAGAACACGAGCGGCGCCAGCAGCACCCAGCAACCCACCGCGGCGACGAGCCAGTGCAGCCCACGTCGCCCGGGCGACAGGCCCGCGAGCGAGAGGATGACGATCGCCACGCCGCTGACGATCTCGCTGGTTCCGAGCCATGCATCGCGCACGGCCGCCGGCGGCAGATCGTAGCCCAGCGCCGGCGCGAACGACTGCACTCCGCCGTCGAAGAGTCCGAAGGCGAAAGGCGCAAAGAGCAACCACAGTCCCAGACCGGCGTTCACGATCGGGGCCCACAGGGTCATCTCCAAGCGTCGCGCGAGGCTTGCCCGCACTTCCTGTGGGCTGCGTTCCTGTTCGCCGCGTAGCCGCTCGCGCGCCTGCGCGAGTTCCTCGTCGCTGGCGGCCACCGTGGCCGGGTCGAGCCTGTTCTTCTCGTACCAGTCGGTCGGATCGGCCTTGAGGCGCCGGATCATCTCGGGCACCGTCGCGCCGAGGCTGTGGCGTGCCTGCCAGCCGAGCAGTTGCTCGGCACGCGTGGTGTCGAGCTCGTAGTGGACTTCGGCGTTCTCGATCATCCACGACTTGATGAAGCTGTCCTCGTCGAGCACCTCGTTCTGCAGCCACGCGCCGAACTGCGTGAAGCGCTTCGGCAGCACGAGCGTGCGCCAGTCCTCGCCGTGGATCAGCTCGCCGAACCGCTTCTGCAGCTCGCCGTAAGAAGGTCCCTCGCGCTCGCCGATGAGCAGCGTCACGGTCTCCGGCAATGCGTCCCGGCGGTCGATGGCGCGCACGACGGCATCGACCAGATCGTCGCGGTGCAAGTAAGGTTGACCGGCCGTGATGTCGCCGGCGAACAGCCACGCAGTGGGCAGCTTTTCGTAGATGCGCGCGATCTGCTGGGCGATGAAGGCCGCGTGGCAGTCCTCGTCGTAGACGCCGGCAAAGCGCATCGTGACCGTCTTGATCGATCCGCGTTCGCGTGCGATCAACTCCTCGGCCTGCATCTTCGAGCGCGGATAGGGCCAAGTGGGCGCGAGCGGCCAGTCCTCGTCGATCGGACGACCCTTCTCGCCCGAGGCGTGGACCAGCAAGGTGCTCGAAAAGAGGAACTGCGTACACTGCATCGAGCGGAGCTGCGCAAGCAGGCGCTGCGTGCCTTGCACCGTGACCTGTTCATAAAGGGCGTGCTCTTCGCCCGTGACGTCGTAGTAGGCGGCGAGATGCACGACGGACGCGATGCGACCGCCAGTGCGCCGCCGCACCTCGGTCATGGCGATGGCGACACTCGCATCCGAGCTCAAATCGGCCTCGAGCGTGTCGTAACCGGCAGGAGACTGGCGTTGCGAGCCGAGATCGAGGCCTATGACCCGGTAGCGCCCGCACAGTGCGTGTGCGATCGCGACACCCAGGAAACCATTCGAGCCGGTGATGAGAACCGTGTCGGCGTCGCGAGGCGGCGCGTCCATGCGCATCTCCCGTGTTGGCTGCGGGCCGCATGCGTCGACACTACGCCGCTCGTCCTTGCTGGCGATCGGCATCGAACGCAGTTCGTCGTAGGACTGCGTGAATGGCGCGCCCGACGGCCGGCTGCGACGTCAAGGCGTGGCGGCGTGCCCGCGCCGCTTCTTCAGCCGCGTGAGCCACCATCCGCCCAATGCAGCCACCGTCAGCATCCCGGCCAATGCACCCAGCAGCGGCAGCGGCTTGTCTGCCAACAGCTTGTCACCGACCAGCACTACGCCGCCCGCATATATGCCCTCCGCGATGCCCATGGCCGCGAGGAACTTCCACACGAGGTAGCGCATGCTGCCGAACAGGTAGCCCGGCAGCTCGGACGGCAGCGCGAGGCAGAACAGCAGCATGCCCCAGAACGGCAAGCTCGTTCCCACCCAGCGCTCGTAGCGGTCCAGTTTGTCCGCATAGCCGGTGCGGTTCAGCAGCGGCCGCGCCAGCCGGCCGATGCCATAAGTCGCGACGGCACCCGCCATCCAGCCGCCCCACAGGAGCATGAAGGTCGGCACCTCACCCCACACCATGGTGGCCGAGGGCACGAGCACCACGCTCGAGGCGAAGGCGAGCATGGCCGAGAGCGCGGAGAATGCGACGAACACGATCGCGCCGGCGAACCGATGCTCGTCCATGTAGCCTTCGACCCACGAGACCGCGTCGTGCACGATCTCCTTGAACGTCGGCGAGAACGTCGTGAACGCGACGAAGGCCAGGACCACGGCCACTGCGGCCCAGAACCACGGCGAGCGGTGCAGGAGGCGCTCCGGCGCGCGGGCGTTCGTGCGGTCCATGCGCTTGAGAGTTCCGGCGCGCGCGCTTGGTTCGCGCCGTGTCGAGGCCGGCCTTGTCCGCGGGATGGCCGGCAGATGTCGGACGTCACGCGCGCCGTGGCGAAGCAGGCGTCGCCATCAGCGGGCCGGCACCCTGCGACGCCATCGTTCCATCAGGGCGGCAGTTCGTCAGTGCAGCCGGTGAGGGCCTTCTTCCGGCGGAACATCGACGTCGTCTGACCGGTGGCATGCGCGCGGCGCTCGGTGACGAGGGCCGCGGACATTTCGAACAGGCAACCCTTGCTGGTCGCCTGAACACTGGGAGAACTCTGGACGAGTCCATCCCCGGACTTCATTCGCGAGCGGGTCATTCATCGCCGGCGGAATCTCTGCTTCTGCCGGGTTTCACCAGATCTTTGCGCCCCGCGCTGAGCCGGCCGGCGCCGCCTGGTCGACTAAAACTAGACCGAAGGGAGACCACGGCCTTACTTTGTCTACGGAAGTTCAACTTCTCCGCTGACTCGCTAGCATCTCCTGCACTTCAGGAGCACGCGAATGGACGCAGTCGCGAGGGCGACTGCCCGAGTCGAAAGAGGAGGAGTTCCATGCATTCATTGAGCCTGGGCGCCTGTGCGCTCGTGATCCCGTTTACCCAGCGCAATATGCACGCCGCCGCCACGCGCGTGGCGACGCAGACGCTGTGGGTGGAGGCCGCGGACGCGGACGGCAATTGCGGCTATGGCGAAGCTTGTCCACGGGTGTACGCGACCGGCGAAAGTCTCGACGACGCGATCGCGTTCGTGCGACAGCACGGCGATGCCTGGTGCGATGCGATCGGGGACGTCGCGAGCCTGCGTGACTGGGTGGCTGCGCATGCGGCGGACATCGATGAACATCCAGCCGCGTGGTGCGCAGTCGAACTGGCCCTGCTCGACCTGTTCGGCCGGCGTTGCGGCGTGGCGGTCGAGACGCTGCTGGACTTGCCGCCGATCGCAGGGAGCTACCGCTACACCGCAATGCTCGGAGACGTAAGCGAGGCCGCGTTCGCGCGGCAGTTGCACGCCTACGTCGTCGACGGCTTCGACACTTTCAAAATCAGGCTGTGCGGCGTGCTCGAGCGCGACCGCGCCAAGGTGGAGGCCTTGGTGGCGGCCGGCATTGCACCGGGCCGCGTGCGCGCGGATGCAAGCCATCTGTGGACGAGCGCGCGCGAAGCCGTCTTCTACCTGCGCGCGCTGGGCTATCCGTTCGTCGCGCTGGAAGAACCGGTATCGGTCGGTGCCGTGCACGAAATGGCGGAGATCGGGCGCGCGCTCGACTGTGCGATCGTGCTCGACGAGAGCCTGACGCGGATCGAGCATCTGGCGTCCCTGCCGAGCGGCGCGCGCTACATCGTGAACCTGCGCGTGTCGAAGATGGGCGGCCTGCTGCGCACCCTCGCCATTGCGCGGGCGGCCGTCGCGCGGAGCCTGCCGATCATCGTCGGTGCCCACGTCGGGGAAACCAGCGTGCTGACGCGCGCCGCCCTCGCCGTGGTGCAGGCCTGCCGCGAGCACGTGATCGCGCAGGAAGGGGCCTTCGGTCGGCATCTGCTCGCGCACGATGTCGTGCTGAGCAGCCTGGGCTTCGGCGCCGGCGGCTTGCTCGACGCGAGCGCCGTGCCGGGTGGGCCGGGTTTCGGCTTGCGGGTCGTCGCCTCCGACTGAGGCAACGCGAAGCTGCCGCACGAGACGTCGCTCGGCGGCGCTTTCGATGATTGGGCGTTCTCGCGCTTCGTCGCCCGGATACCGCGCATCATCGCTCGCTGATTGATTCATCCGCGCCGGCCGCTTAGGGTCGGTCCATGCGCGAAGACTCCGCGAACGACGCGCGCGCGGCGGCGCTCATCGAAACCGACATCCCGTCACGCCTGGACCGCCTGCAATGGGGCCGCTTCCACACCCTGGTGCTCGCCGCGCTGGGCATCACGTGGGTCCTCGATGGCCTCGAGGTGACGCTCGCCGGTTCGATCTCCGGTGCCTTGCAGTCGAGCCCGAGCCTGCGTCTCAGCGAGGCGCAGATCGGGCTTGCGGGCAGTCTCTACGTGCTGGGCGCGGTCGGCGGCGCGCTGTTCTTCGGCTGGCTCACCGATCGCTGGGGCCGGCGGCGGCTGTTCAACATCACGATCGGGCTGTACCTGAGCGCCACCGCGCTCACCGCGTTTTCCGACA
>JBFWSI010000217.1:0-6733 GCA_050248455.1 Gammaproteobacteria bacterium
TCATCGCCTCGTCGATCGTGAGGCGACCGGCGGTGTCGACGATCAGCACGTCCTTCAGCTGCCGGCGCGCCGCGTCGAGCGCGGCCCGCGCGATCTGCTCGGGCGATTTGCCGGACTCGCTCGGATAGCAGTCGACGCCGACTTCGCCGGCGAGGATGCGCAGCTGCTCGATCGCCGCGGGACGGTAGACGTCGCAGCTGACCAGCGCTACGTTCTTGCGCTCGCTCTCCTTCAGGCGCTTGGCGAGCTTGGCGGCGCTGGTGGTCTTGCCCGAGCCCTGCAGGCCCGCCATCAGCACGACGATCGGCGGCTGCGCGGCGAAGTCGAGGCCGACACCCGCCTCGCCCATCAGCTCCGTGAGCTCGTCGCGGACGACGCGGATCAGCGCCTGGCCCGGCGTCAGCGTGCCGATCACTTCCTGGCCGAGCGCGCGCTCGCGCACGCGCTCGACGAAGTTCTTGACGACCGGCAGCGCGACGTCGGCCTCGAGCAACGCCATGCGCACTTCGCGCAGCGTGGCGTCGATGTTTTCCTCGGTCAGCCGGGCCTCGCCGCGCAGGCGCTTGACGATGCCGGTCAGCCGTTCACTGAGATTGTCGAACATGGCGTTTGCTTCCAGAACTAGGCGTGTGACGTGCCGTCACCAGGCTTCCATGACTTCGGCGTACGGGAAGTGCAGCCCGGCCGTGGCCCAGACTTCGGCGACGCGGCGGACGACGGGCTCCGCCTTGCGCATCCAGTCCGGGTGCCGCTGCCGGTTGTCGAAGACTTCGAAACGCTCCGGCTGCGGCTCGCGGTGACCGAAGCGGTAGTAGAACGCGCGCACGAGCTCCTCCATGCGCGCCTGGCCGTAGGCGACGACGGTGATGTCGCGATTCGCCGAGAGGCCCGTCGTCGCCACGTAGTAATGATAGAGCTCCCAGTATTTCAGGTAGGCGTCGAAGTACGGCATCCGCATCACGTCCTCGGCCGTCTCGCCGACGTAGCCGAGATCGCGTCGCACCCACTCCTCGATGTTCCCGCGCACGCGGAACAGGCCGTCTTCCGGCCAGCCGCCGGACTTCTCGTAGGTCGAGATGCAGGAGGTCACCGGGTGGCGCACCGTGAAGATGTTCTCGACCGCCTGCCCCAGCACGCGATGGAAGAAGCCGCCCGCGTAGCTGCCCTTCGTCAGCTTCTTCGGCACCACGATCTTGCCCGAATGCGGGCGATTGCGGCCGAAGTAGAGCTCGACCATCGTCAGGTACTCGGCCATCGTCTGCAGGCTCGTCATCCACGAGTTGACGCCGCGATCGAAGCGGAACGGGCCCGCGTCCGGAAAGCCGTCGTGCGCGATCACGTTCGGCACGCGGTCCGGGTGATAGCCGAGGGCGCGGAAGATCTCCTTCGTCAGATAGGACCCGCCGTTGCGCGGCACGCCGATGACGTTGACGAAATGGAAGCGGAGCTGGAGATCCCTGATCGGCTCGACGTTGCCCGTCATCAGCGCCACCAGCAGCTCGTAGGCGCGGCCGATCGCGCGCTGGCCGAGCGGCGAAGCGAGCACCGTGGTCGCGTTCGCGGTCGCCGACTGCAGCAGGCGCGTCTGCTCGCTGCTCAGGGCCTCGGACAGCTGGTCGCCCCAGATCGCGCCCTCGAAGGGGATGTCGGCGACGATGTGGTGCAGGAAATCGATGAAGATCGGCGAGACCGGCAGATCGCGGTCGCTCAGTTTGATTTCGACGCCCATGGCTAGTGTGCTGTCCCGTCGCGATCTTCCGTAAGTCGCGCGGTCATCGGGCTGCGCGGCAAGGCGCGAGGAGGAGTCATAGCCCAGCCATGGCGACGACGAGCAGCGCCGCCGCGCAGGTCGAGGGCCCGCGAATTATGGGAGATCATGACGGGACAGCACACTGGATTCCGCTGCGATGACGCAGTCTACGGAGCCCCCTGCGGCGCATCAAGCTAGGTTCAGGTAGCCGCGCTGCGCGCGACGTCGGCCTCGAGCAGGCGCTGGAAATTGTCCAGCGACATCAGGTGCGCATAGATCCGGGACAGGAAGCCCTGCTGCATCAGGCGCGCGAGCGACGCCGCGTCCAGCGCGTTGAGGCGGTTTTCGACGACGCGCCACATCCCCGTCACGCGCTTGCGCTGGCCGCGCACGGGGTTGACGTCGGCCTCGAAGGGCTCGAGCAGATCGAGCTCGACCACGGCCGCGCAGAAGGCCTCGGTCTGGCGCGTGGCGAGGTCGACTTCCTCGATGAAGCGCTGCAGCTCCTGCCAGCGCGGCGTCGGCTCGCCGCGTGCGTCGAAGAGGTGCGGCGGGCTCGTCGCGAGGCCCGCCTCGTCGACGCAGATCACCGATTGCATATCGAGGCCATCGGCGCGCACGCGCGCCGTGCAGAACGGGTAACGCCGCACGTAGGCCGGACAGTAATGGCCGGGCAGCCAGTCGCCGGCGGCGTCGACGCAGAGATTGCGCCCCGGTTCGAGCCCGGTGACGAGCAGCGGTTGCCAGGACTTGTCCTCGGCCTGGCCGAAGACGATCGGGCCGCTGCGCGAGGCGGCGACGAACTCGGGCAATGTCAGGTGGACCGCGTGCAGCCGCGCGGCGAAGCGCGCGACCTGCGGCGCGATGCCGCGTTCGCGGTGGCGTTGCCGATCGAGCAAGCTGAGCGCGCCGTAACCCGGCGGCGCGGCGAGCCCCTGGCTCATCGGGACGCGCTGGGCCCGCTCAGAAGCAGTCCTCGGGATTCGCGGCGGGCGTCGGATCGCTGTTCAGCGGGTTCGCGGGATCGGCGAAGTCGATCTCGACCGGATCGATGCCCATCTGCGCGAAGCCGCCCTTGCCCTGATCGAAGGGCGTGTCGTTCACGGCGATCCCGCCCTGGTGCACCTTGAAGTAGAGGCCCTGCTGCACGTTGGTGCCGAGATCCGGGCAGCCGTCGGTGCAGTCGATCACTTCGAGATCGGTGCCGCGGATGCCGATCGTCGCGACCGCCGTGCGATAGCTGACCGCGCTGTGGTTGCGCTGGCCGATCAGGCCCGTGACCGCCCGGAAGCCGCCCTTCAGGAGGCTGAACACGCTGCGGCTCTCCTCGGGCTTCTCGGCATAGTGGTAGTCGGCGATCTGGAAGCGCGTGTTGGGACGCAGGACGACGTAGCCGCCGTCGGAGAGCTTGATGCGCGCGAAGCTGCTGGTCGCGGTGATCACGGTGTCCCCGGTGTTGACGGGCTGGCCCTGATCGAGCCGGCGCAGATCGCCGTCGGCGGTCGCGGCCGAGGCCCTGCCGACGACCTTGACGACTTCGCCGGCGGCGGTCGCGGCGTAGACAGGGGGCAGCGCGACGGCAGCGGCGACGAACAGGAGCGTCGCGCGCATGGTGTGTCCGATGAAGCTGGTGCTCATGTCCCTGTTCCGCTCCCCGTGCGCGATCATTCGCACATCTGCCCGTTGTTCGATTTCTGGGCGACGAGCTGCTGGTCGCCGTCGCCGCTTCCTTCCTCGATCCGGACGTAATCCCGAGCTCTCTTCTTGCCGTTTTCGTCGACGTCGTCGAATTCGTTGACGATCGGCGTCTGGAAAACCCTCTGCAGCAGATCCCGCGTGACGACCTCGCCGATGAAGCCCGTCGACACGATGTTGCCGATGCCGGTCGTCGTGCCGGCCGTGCTGAACAGGATGTTCTGGTCGCCGATGTCGATCTTCCCGTTGCGGCCGATCGTGATGCCGCCGACGTGCGGCAGCCCGGGCAGGCCGAGGTTGCCGATGATCATCGTCGTGCCGGGCAGCTTCGAGAAGTGATCGTGATTGGTGAAGGTCGGCCCGTCGCCGAACGGCAGGAGCGGCGTGGAATTCTCGACGTGGATCGTCGCCTTCGGCGAGTACGAGGAGAACTGCGCCAGGAACTCGTTGCCGATGGAGCTCTCGCTGAACACCCCGGGGCCCAGCGCGAGCGTGCCGTCGGTCATGAACACGACGTAGGGCGTATCGGGATCGAGGAACACCAGTCCTTCGGCGATTTCGATGCCGTTCTGCGCGCGGAAGATCGCGTTCGGACCCGTGGTCACGGCACCGTTGTAGCGTGGCAGCGCGATGCGGCCGCCGTCCGCGCGCAGGGCGCGCGAGAGGAACAGCAGCGACACGCGATCGCCGAATTCGTTCGGCAGGTTGCGCTCGCCGACGAACATCGTGCCCTTGATGGCCAGCGAGCCGCCGCTGACGTCGATCAGCGCATTCTGCGCGAACATCGAGCCGGACACGACGACGTCGCCCGCCGCGCTGAGCTTGAAGGCGCCGAAGCCGCCGAAGCTCGACTGCTGCGCGAAAGAGCCGCCGTAGGACCCGTCACCGCCACCGTAATTGCTGACGAGGTTGGGATGCAGCAGCGTCGGGCCCGCATGCGCGGTGTTGTCGATCGCGACGTCGGGGGATCCGCCGCCGTAGTTCGCGATCGCGATCTCGGGCGACTTCGTGCGCACGATGACGGCGCCGCCTTGCACGGTGCTCAGCGACATCATCGGCGCATCGAGCAGGCCGGAAGGTCCCGTGACGATGCCGCCGGCGCCGCCCATGACCAGGAGCTGTGATACGCCCCGCCCGCCGCCGGGCCCGAGCACGCTGACCGCGCCGTTCAGGCGCACTGCGCCGTTGCCCGGGTTGAAGATATGGACCTGCGCGCGCTCGGACTTCGACGTCGCACTGACCGTGTTCTGCAGGATCAGATCGCCGCTGCTCCCGCCGTAGAAGGCATTGAAGATGTTGATGCGGGCCGAATCGCTCGCCTGCGCCTCGATCGCGCCGGTGACGAGGATGCCGCGTCCCGCTTCGAAGGTGATGTCGGCGCTGCCGTAGCTCGCCTGTGCCGTCGCCCGCGCGCCGCCGGCGAGGTTGATGCGGCCGTCATCGGCGAACAGGCCGATCCACGCGCTGCCGCCCGTCGCCGCCAGGTTGCCGCTGACGTTGATGTTGCCGTCGTCGGTCTCGAAGCTGATCGAGCCGAAGCTGCCGCCGCTGACCGTGACGTTGCCGTTGACGTTGATGTTGCCGACGCCCGAATTGTCGAGAAAGATGCCGCCCGACTCGCCGGCGCCGCTGACGCTCAGGTTGCCGTTGAGGTTGATGCCGTTCTGCGCGTCGACGAAGAGTTCCGCCGAACTGCCGCCACCGCCGGCGGACACCGTGATGTTGCCGTTGACGTTGACGACCTTGCCGCCCAGCGAGGCGAAGGCATCGGCATTGGCACCCGTCGCGACGACGGAGATCGGGCCACCGACGTTGAGGTTGCCGCCCACGGCATCGAGGATGAGGTCCGCGTCCTGACCCGCGGCCGTGACCGACACGGCGCCGACGTTCAGATTGCCGCCGGCGGTGCCCGCGTTGACGTTGACCGATTGCGTCGCGGCGATCCCCGTGATGTTCACGTTGCCGGTGTTCACGCCGGTGCCGTTCAGCGTGTTGACGAGCAGCGTGCGGGCATTGATCGGCCCGGTCGTCACGTTGCCGCCCGTCGCGCCGGCTTCGATCTGCACGGTGCCGGTAGGTGCGCTGATCGCGCCCGTCAGCACGTTGCCGTTGGTGAGGCCCGAGTTGGCGCCGTTGATCGTGACGCCCGCTGCGCCGAGCGCGCCGAGCGTGACGTTGCCGGCCGAGGAGCCCGCGGATGCGGTGAACAGGCCCTGGATGCTGATCGCGATGCCGGCGAGGTTGATGTCGCCGGCGGGATCGGTACTGAAGCCGAAGCTGCCCGTGCTGAGCCCCACGCCCAGCGACGCGCTGCCCGTGCCGGAAATCTGGCCGATGCGCAGAGCGAGATTGCCGGTACCCGTGGCCGCAATCGTGAACGGACCGCCCGTCGCGAAGATCTCGTTCTCTGCGACCAGGGTCACGTCGGTGTTCGAGTTGAGCTTCGACTCGATGAAACCCTTGCCGACTGTCGCCAGCGTCGCATTGCCGCTCGGCGACGCGGCGCCGGGGCCGATGCCGAGGCGCGCCGGATCGATGAGGATTTCGCCGCCGGCGCCGGCCTCGATTTCGCCGTCCAGCTTCAGCGCGCCTGTGTGCGCGCTGACTTCGACGAAACCGCCCTGGCCACCGTTCGCACCGCCGCGCGCGTCGACAGTCGCACCGGCGGCGACGTCCAAGGACCGCTGCGCGACGAGCCGCACCGTGCCGCCGTCGGCCGTGCCCTCGCCCGTGGCCTTCACCACCGCGCCGGCCGCGATCTCGACGTCGTCGGGCGCCGAGGCGACGACCACGCGACCGCCGCGCCCGCCCAGCGCACCCCTCGCGGCCCGCGTGCCGCTGTTGACGTCCGAGCCGCCCGGGCCGCGCAGGTAAATCTCGCCGCCGTCCTCGGCGATGTCGACGGCGCGCACGACGCCCGCGTTGTTGACGGCCGTGGCGACGAGCTCGTTGGCGACCTTCGCCGTCATCAGCACGCGGCCGCCGTTGGCGACGATCTCGCCGGTGTTCTCGACGCCGGCCTGCGCGGCGGCCGTCGCCTCGTCGACCGCGAAGCTGACGAGACCGCTGCCGTCGAGCTGCAGGCTGATCTTCTCGCCGGCGGCGAGCGCGACGGTGCCGAGACGCGCCTGCACCAGGCCTTCGTTGGCGACGCGATCGCCCATCAGCACGACGAAGCCGTCGCCTATCAATTCCCACGCATTGGTGACTTCCGCCGCGGGTGCGCCCGAGCCCTTCGCGAACACGTAGCGACACAGAATGAAGAAGACGTCGGAGAAGTCGAGCGTG